>DYNZ01000068.1:0-11019 GCA_020720805.1 Leptospira biflexa
ATACCCAGTGTAAACAGTGAGTCTTGAAGAAGTTAGTTTTTCATCAATGATTAAATCCTTATCTTCGTTTTGGTCCTCTTTTGAAGATCTGTACTCAGTAAAATAAACCTGGCTAGCATAGGTTCTTTGAGGCGCCGTTTCACCTGGTGTTTCTGTTTCACTTGCTGCAACAAATCCCTGTTCTGGAATAATAAATTTACCTTTCAACTCAGTGTTTCCAGAAAGAGATTCTCCGCAGGAAGCGCAAGTTGGAGGCACAGCTGTTTCAGCATATCCCCAATGAAACCGTTTGCATTGTTTGCAAACTGCATAATGAATTTCTTCCCAAACTCTGTTAGGAAGCAATCGAACTCCACGACTACGCCAGATTCTTTTGGCTGCAACGACTTCACTGCCTGGGGCGAACTCAGATATTGCCATTCTTAAGTCACGTTCTAATTGAACTTTTGAGGCTTCTTTAGTCGTTAGATGATTTGTTTTTAATTCAACAACATCAGTGGGGAAACCGTACTTAGGCAAAACATTTCTTGCTCCCAAAAAGCCCAATAATTTTCTTTCCTTGATCTGTTTGATAATATCAAGCAACCTGACAGCCTCCAACAATCCTTTCCTGTCCGTTTTTGCCCGAGCTTCTTCGCTCAATTTATTTAAGTCATTAACTTCACTTAGAAAATCCTCAATTGCCAAATCAAGAGACTTTGGTTTAGGACCAGTTGGATCTGTTAATTCGGTGATCCAAGTCCAGTCTCTTACGCCAAGTTGAGCTAGTAATCCATCTGGAATAACTCGAACAAGAGCCGCTTGAAGCTCTTGAGGTTTTTGAGCTAGGAATTTATTAAGCAGGTCAATCCCTTTCTCTCCATTTTCATCCAGCAGGAACTCTCCAACGTTTTCGAATTTTCTTCCATAATTTTCAAGTACCCAACGAAAGAACGCGGAAAAAACGATCGAATGAAGATGCCTGCGAACAATTTTCCCATTTGAAAGAACGGCGATTGGGGGTTTAATCTTTCCTGAGACCATGCTTTCTGGCTGGGCAAAATAATTTAGATCGTGGGAACGCCTTTGAGCAAAAGTTAATACATATGCGGCAGAATCTGTACGACGACCAGCTCGACCAGCTCGCTGTATGTAATTTGCAGTCGTAGGAGGCATGTTACGCATAACGACTGCCTGCAAGTCGCCTACGTCCACACCTAGTTCAAATGTTGTGGAGCAACTCAGAAGATTAACATTACCTTGAATGAATTGGTTTTGAACATTTGCCGCTTCACGCGAAGTCCATTGCGCAGTATGTTCATTCGCAAGTAATACAGCGGGCTTGCTTTTAAGATACTCATCCCTATACAAATTGTCTTTAAATCCGACAGACTTTTCTGTTAATTGCACCAGACGACGACGAGGGTCTGAACAGCCATAGGTAGTGCAAACTTTTTCAACATCTCCAAATGTGATATTCTGGCATTTTTCGCAAATCATCCACCCAGAATAGTTGCCATCTGTTGGAATTACTTTCCATGCCTTATGTGAAAGTCTTTGGGCAATTCCTTCTCCTGAAATATCCTTGCTCTCAAAGCAACTATGCCAGGGGCTGGATGGATTATTTAGATATTCCCAAAGATCGGTAAGTAGATTTTTTGAAACTTCATTAGCGTTTAATTCTGGAAACTTCTTTTCAGCAAGAATTCGTTTCAGGTAATTGATACGAGCGTTTGCATGTGCCGAAGGTTTCCAACTGAAAATCCCTTTCTTTGCCACGCTGCCTTCTACTCTGACATAAAACGGTTTTTCACGTGGCGCAAAGGAGCCTTTGTCTTTGGCATCATGAAGCAAGTCCGTTTTTTCGTTTAGCAAATAGGTGATCGCGCCTTGAAAGCGTAACGTGTTGAGCAAATTTACGATCAGGCGAAATGCTTGTTCACGATTAAAGTTCCACGGAGCAGATTGAAGGAAATCAGGGACATTCCAGTTTTCAGGTATATCAGGTTCAAATCGCAGCAAGCCAAGTCCTTCCAGGCTGATTCGGCGATCCAAAGGAGAAAATTCCTGCATCATCCAGATCGCTGCCCGCTGTTCTTTATCTGTAAACGGTTCGTTTGACGGATATACATTTTCCTGATCGATCCGATATCTCAAACGTTCCATAACTGTATGCAAGCCGAGTTGTCCCTTTCTTGCTTCTTCATCTTTTTGTAAAGTAAGCATAATTAATCTGCGACGCAAATTTCTTTCATGGGCGCGTTCGATGTATGGGGCAAAGAAGGCGGCATTTTGGCGGCTATCCGTAAAGTTCAACATCTTGCGACCGTGTCCAGGCAGATCATCGTGATTCAATGCCGTTGAATCTGGAACATGCTGATATAACGCATCTGCTAGGACACTAACAGGTGCATCTTGCCCTGTAAGGAAGCGATAAACGACACCGCCACTAGACCTTGTAGAGCAGCTGACGCATCGGTTTAACGTTTTCTTGCGACCCAATTCCACTTCGTTTATTTTAATAAGCGGGTCTTTGCAATCGCATACTCGCTTGCTTTGAGATTGGACTTGTCCGCAGGAACTGCATAATTGCAATTCGTTCGGATGTAAATTCTCGATTAAGTCATCAGGGGTGGATTCTTGATCTGCAATAAATTCGTCTTCATCTATTTCAGAAAATTTTGAAATGACCGTATAGTAATGCGTCTTCTTTGCGACTGCGGTGCTGTACATAGCGCTATTTTGCAGTAGATAATTTACACCCTGAATTGGCACAAAGCCTTCTTTGTCGCTTTCCATTTCACTGCCAGGCTTTTCTTCACCGATCAAATAAGCCGTTCCACAGCGAGTGCAGGTCGCTAATTCAAAAACACGGCTTTTGCAGTGAGGGCAATACTTTTGTCTGTGCAGGAATAGCCGTTCTTGTTTGTCAAAAGGAAGTTTTTTATGCGCTTCTTCATTCAAGCAGACAAAAGCCCCTTCCAATGCGCGAGCAAAAACATGATAGCGGGCAGGAAGCAGCGGCAGGCTCTCTGAGTCAGCACGCGCAAAGACGGATAAAGCCACAAGGTTGATCAATGCTTCTGAAGAATCGGTAATATCAGGAAAAACATCCTTCGCCAGATCGTCTAATTGACGGGCATTCTTCTCTTTCAAGGAATTTAGAACTGCATGAACATTCTTATCACCACGTAATATTTCATACAAGTAACGTTGAATGGCAGCTACTGGCTCTTTTTTTGCTTCTTTGTTCGCATTTTGAAGTGGAACTTGTAATTTATGCTTTTGGAAAATCGCATCGAATTTCGAAAGATAATTTAATGCCTCACCTTGTTTCAAGGGACGATTATCTACCAATGCAACAAGTTCCTGATAAGCGGCTGATGTTCCTGCTCCCCAAATTTCCCCAAGCGCCTCAATTGGAACACGATTTGCTTCTATTATATCCTGACGATCCTCATCATCCTGCTCCCACTCAAAAGTTTTATTAAAGAGATTCTTTGCGAAATCCAAAACCTCGGGAAAATCGCCTCTCCCACCGAGAGTCGCGCTAGTAGCAATGACTTGCAATTTGCCTAGCTGAGCGCCAACAACACGATCCACGACACGACGCAGAAGCATCGCCATTTCTGTTGCATTGGCTCCGTCGTAAACGTGCGCTTCATCCAGTGCGATGAAACGCCAATGGTTTCCTGTTGAACCATCAAACAATGAAGAGTCTGCTGGACGTAAAAGCAAATACTCCAACATGGCATAGTTGGTCAAGAGTATGTGAGGTGGCTCTTCCTGCATTTCCTGGCGGGTAAACAATTCATTGTCTAAAGTTTTTTCCTGCGGATATATCTCCTTGAAAGACTTTATGGCTTTTTCTCTATTGCCAGAGGAGTCAGTCTCGCCGATATAACGACCAAATTTTATTTTGGGATAGTTTTCCAGAAGGCGACGCAAACGTTTCATTTGATCATTTGCCAGCGCGTTCATTGGGTAGAGCAACATGGCGCGGACACCAGGTTGGCTCAGCGTTCCTGCTTCTTCTTCTCGGAACAGATAATTCAAGATGGGGACAAGGAAAGTCTCTGTTTTTCCAGAGCCTGTACCCGTCGCGACGACTAGATTTCTTCCTTTGACGGCTTTCTCAATTGCCTTAACTTGATGAGCATATAGTTTACGATCATAAGGTAAGTCAGGTGAATTTAATTCGGCAAATTTTGGTGAAAGGATGCCTTCTTTTACCAACGCTTCAATACTTTTTTCCTTTTTGTATGGAAGGGCAATCTCAACCAACGGACCTTTAACCAATAAGTTGGGCGCATCAATTGCGTCTGCGAACGCTTTACGAAAACCTTCATCTTGGAATGGTTTGATCGTTTTTAGGTAGCGAAGGTAGGTCTGGCGAATATGGTTAGTTGTATTAAGTGGATGGATTGCCATGAGTTCCTCTATTCAGGTTGGGATTGCCTGTACTTTAATTCGTTTCGGATGGATAAGCGAGGCGAAAGATTAATGGATACAGATTTGCCACCATGTGCTTCTCGGCTATGCAGACTGCGGATGTATCTTTGATCAGTTGATAAAAAACCGCAATTTCCGCATTGGATATATTTTTCTACATTTTGCACTTGAAGTTTTTCATTCTCAATGTCGAGAACTGCTTTAAGAGCATGTTCTGTGCCTGGGTATAGCGTAACATGAAACTTGACTTGTTTGTGATCCATTGAGATAAATTGATGCTCAACGCCGTCGGGATATTCAATTGTGTCAATCTTGCCCCAACCTGCAGGTGTAAGGACAAACATGCCTACTGTGGCATTACCTGTTTCGAGTGGATATTTTTGCGCCAGTTCAGACATTTGGATGGAATGCGCATGGGTTTGTGGGGCATCCGATAATATTTGCAAAGAAAATTTGGCATTTCTACTCAATAGTTCGGTAACATCACCACCAAGCATAAGCCCATTTTGGAAATGATCCATGACAAGTTCCACGCCTCGTTTATCTTCGCGAGTGATTAAAATTCCAAGATATTTATTAACTGTCTGCGAAACCTGTTCGACTTTTATTAGGCTAATGATCTTGTCGTTAGGAAGCGTTGATAACAATTCGTCTTTTTCATGTAATAAACCAGACAGCAATCGTAAATTAATTGTTGAAGGCTGGCTGGCATTAAGTTCAGACAGACTAAACTCTTCCTGAAGTTTAAGCAGGTCAATTGCGTCGGAATCCGACAATCTTCCTTTTTCCACCATGTTTGTAATGACATTCAATACTCGTTCATCTCTACGCATTATTAAACCACGCAGTGCATGAAACACGATCGGGCGTTCATTCTCATTCGCTATCAACAACAGCGCGCTTTCAGGTTTGATACTTTCGGGCTTTTTATTCGCTTCAATCAGAAAGCGAAGATATTTTTGTCTAAACCCATCATTAGGCTTGTAGGTAGCAAACAAATGTTGAAGATGTTCGGGGTTGTACATTTTCATGCGTACCGCGCGCATGGTATTTGAATCGTGTTTTTCGAGCCATTCGTTAAATGCCAGTAAGCCTTTTGGCTTTGCTTGGTCAAGAGAGTTGTAACATTTCATAACTTCCTGATCCTTCAGTTGCATTTCTCCAATAGTGGAGTAAAGACATGCACGCTCGAAGTGATTTTGAAAAGAATGTTCAGGATGTTTTTGAAGTTGACCATCTAGCCAGGCAATTTGTTCTGCGGGAGCAATCGTTTTTACGATGTGAGTTGAATTGTCAGGGGCAGATGTTTTATCACTCTCCCAGGAAGAAGCCACATAAAAATGAACTTCATACCATGATGGAGGTAAGCCATAACCAGCAGAAAGCAAATCGAATTTACCGCGTGCATCGTCAGGGATTTTGATATTCCAGGAATCTGCCCAGCCTTTCCATTGGGAGCGGATGAACACGCGGCGATTGCGTAGGGGGGCGGGCTCATCCCAAAGCAGGAATTGACTGTCTTTAGTAATACGAACATTGGACACGTCCATGGCGCGTGTGAGAGACAACAATGTGACGGACTCAGAACTTCCTTCCCCGAATGGCGCTTCGAGATGAAATTCAAATACGGAAACATCGGCAAAGTGATTGAGCGTATCCCGTGCGTTTAACGAGAAGCGGACGTGATCGTTGCCCAAAGCGCTTTGTTCGGGTGAAAATCGCTGACTGATCTTTGCTGGGTCCTCTGGGTCTACCAAGCGCAGGAAGATTTGGCTGGCGATTTTTTCAATTCCTGGCAGGCGAACATGTAAGGTTGGGATTTGACTTGCCTGTATAAATGCGTCAAGTGTCTTGCGGATTGGACGGCTGGACCATTCGAGTTTGGAGTCTTCTCCCATGGAAAAACGCCATTCGAGGCGTGGGATTGGCAGGGAAAAAGGCACATGAATGGGAGAATCTTCTTGGGACCAGATCAGGTTCAAATCCACGCGTGAAGCGGTTTCGTCCAATTCAACAGCATAACGCCCATGTTCACCTGTCAGACTAATTCCTTCTGACCCAGCCAGAACTTCTAATTTGGCAGAGACGGGGAGCGTGATGTGAAAAGTGATACTTTGATTTTCAGATGGCAAAATGAATTCGGGCAGATCTTCGATGTGTAATGAATGCCAAACGCGGAAGGGAAACTCGACATCCGTATCCAGTGGACCGCGCACACGCAGAACGTAAGTTCCTTTTGGCTCAGTACCCAACACAGCGCCGAGATCGAATTGAATTGCTGATTCATCTACTGTCACTGATTCAGGCTTTTCACTCAACTTGAAAACCTGACGCAGGGATGGCGCTGCCTCCCAGGTTGAATTGATTTCTACCTGCCATTGTTTGAGTTCATCATCTACAGTAACGCCAGAACGCAGTGGAATTCTCAAAATCGGGGACGCGCCAACATATAAGGGTTTGGGATCAAGATTGGGGGCGAAAATCTCGCCGATCAGGCGAGGAAATTCCAATTGTTTTTGGATTTGGATTTCAGCAGTTTTTTCATCGCCTTTGAATAGATTAAGCGACCAGGCGTTTTGCAATGACCATAGTTGTGCCTTCCAATGCTGCCAACCTGTTGCCTGTAAATTTAATTCATGGCTTAGGTGAGCGCTTCCTTCAAATCGCAGCGTTATATCGCCTGGATAAACAAGGATAAGGTCCTGGGCAGGGAGCGCCTGTGACCAACGCAAGAGACTGCCATCCTCTTTTCGGAAGACGAGCAGATCGGGCACATCGTGGGAGCGAACATCAAATGTCCACTCGCGGAGTTGATGAAACTCTCCGCTTTCTGTCGCAACACTGAAAGAAACTTGAAACGGATCAAGCACAAAACCAAGGATCGTGCGTGTCTCTCGGGTATATGTGGCGCGACCGCGAGAGGCAATGCGCACCTTTTCTTCACTGAGAATATTCTTGCCTTGATAAACCTGCCAGCGGACTTCATAGCCGCGCACATTCGTTCCACTTAATGTTTGTTCTGGCAGTTCCAGCACCAAACCTTCATCCGCGTCGAATTGAACACGCGGACGCCTGAGACCGTGTTTTTCATCTTCGTGATATTCCAAAAAAGAGATCAGTTTTTGAACAACGTAAGCGGGCAAAGCATGGTTGGAAGGGATTTGACGTTTGGAGATGTAGTCACGCGCCACGCGGCGGCTTGACTCGAGAAATTCCAAACCAATATCACCACTGAATTCGAAGAAATTACGGACAGTCGAATCTGTAAATAGTTGAACGACAGAGCGCAAGAAGAGCGCGTCCAGTAATTCTTTGCCCTTTAATTCAATGTATTCAGGTTTCTCAATCGCGGGCATGAGCATGTTCGCAAAAAAGTCTCTCAACGAATAGGAAGGGATTCCGCCATGAATGCGCATGTTGCCAACATATAAATGACCGACATTTTCAAAAGTTGGCTTATTATTTTTTTTCAAAATATCAATAAAAGGTTTTCGCCAGTTTGCGTTATTCAGATCGCCGCCGCTGACATCCAACTGTCTGCCAAGCGCATCCCAAAACTCGCGCTCAGTATTTTGTGCGGCAAACGCCGCCAAAAAAGTGACAAACGTGCATGGGAAATTACCAACCAAATATGTGGTTGTTTTACGGAGACTGGAACGCTCTTGATTCTCCCGCTTGATCAATCCTGCGATCTCAAGCATATCTTCGTAATTGAGCCCAAGTTCACTCAACAACTGAACGCGCGGCATTGCCCCGACTAGATATGCTTCCCATTGTTTTAGTGTACGTGACATAATTTCCTCCCTAATGGTTAGAGCAGATTTTCCTGCCTCGGTTGACTGGACTGACGCAGACTTGCATTGTGGTAATACATGAGCAACTGCTGATCTTCCTGCAGCACGGATTCGGGTATGCGTTCAGCAATTTCAACGATTACATCGTAATCGCGCTCGCGCCAGGCATGACCAAACCCCGCGCGGATGGCTTCACTGCGGAAGACTTTCAAACGTCCGTTGCTTTTAAGATATTCGTTGAATTCCTTCAAGAGCGCGGTCAGTCTTAATTGTTCCAGGTGTGCGGCATTGTCAGGATCGGGGACACACCAAAGACCTTTTTCATCTTTTACAAAGGATTGTTCCAAAATTACTTTGAGTTCAGGCAGGTCTTCATATTTTGACTGATGTAACTGCTGGACAAATTTTGGCTGGATATCGCCGTAGGTTTGCGGTTCGCGTTCCAATTCCTGACGCAGCCACTGGCGGGCGGAACTTTCATCCGTAACAAACAATGCCAATTGCTCAACACGCTCGGCTTGCAGACGTAACTTATCGTAGGCGGCAGATTGCGCGGCGGTGAAGACCATGCTTTCGCGTTCCAAAAAGCGTTGACTTAAGCCTTGATAAAACTCTGGCGCAGAAAGCGGAATCGTCAAGCCTCGTTGAAGATGAAATGCAACCATTCGGTCATAGAGCAAATAAGGAAAACGCTCTTGGAGCAATTGAATAACTCCTTCTTTTACATTGGGAAGTGGCAATTGTTCTAAATGCTCACGTATAAAATCCCAAGCACCTTGTTCGTTTCCTGCTTCAATCAAGAAACGCTTTTCAAACTCTGTTGTTGGTTTATACGCAGAAATAACCAAATCCTGTTTTACTGCACCTGCATTGATTACTTGCTGAAAAGAGCCTTGTACTTTATCAAGAGTACGGACATCGGCAACAATAAAGCCTGCTTGCTGTAGCGATTCTTGGATTGCATTCCAAACGCTATTTTTAGAATTATGAAATTCCACTGTAATCCAATGACCAGGTTTCAATACTCGAAAATAAGTACTAAAGCAATTTAGCATATTGTCTTGGTAGTTTTGAAACCCCTTTCCCTTTACTCGGTCAATAATCGCTTCAGTAGTTGGTGCAGTACGCACACCATGCCATGTTTCGACAAGAATATTTAGGTCGGAATAATAAATATTTTCCCCAAAAGGTGGATCAGTAAAAATATAATCAATGCTGTTGGGCAGAAACGAATTTGAATCGCCAAGATTTTGCGTGCCTGTTAAACAAGAGTTAGCAAATTTTTGTTTTTGCTGAAAGGCTTTAACTAAACGACCTAACTTGCCGCCTAGGTTGTACCAAGGGGAAACTTCTGAAATCTGCGAAGCAACATAAAAGACACCACTTAATGCTCGATTCACTTGTGAGCCACCAAGTCTACCGTGCATAATTGGTTGATAACGATTTAGAACAGACATTCCCCACACGGCTTGTTCTACAAAAAATAATAGAAAACCGCGCATTCGTTTGTCGTTATTGTTGCGAGCGATATGCCATAATCTAGCCAAGGCATGAGCCTGACGAGTTAAGAAAAAATGCCGAAACTGAGTTACCCCTGCGGTTTTCATTCTGCCAACGCGAGCCATCTGCGTATCAGGCAATTTCAAAGAAGGCACTTCTTGTGGATAGTCTAGAGACTCAATTCGTTGAAGAATATCAAAATCAAAATCATCTGGTTCTTTTTCGTACTTTGTTTTGCCAACGGAGTAATTTATTAATGTGGGTATTCGTTTCGGCTCTTTAATAGTGCTACCAGTTTGAGAATCAAATTTCGTGATAAAAATTAAATCCAAGTCCTCTTTTTTGAGATTAACGCTACATTTTGGACAAGAGAATTCATCTTTCACGTGTCCAATCTCTTTATCAAAAGCCTCTAATGAAAAAACAATTTCGCAGCCGCAATTAGGGCAGGAAAAGACTTCACTCCACACTGTGTAATTAATACGTGCTTTTATTCCATCTGTATGATTGGTTTCATACATCCAAGAGCAATCTTTTTCTATTTCCTTTAAGATTTTTTTAGCCTCACGTTCAAAGCCGCGCACGTCTATAGGCGTGGTGTAGTTGTAGCCGATGAAGGTGGCAGCAGGAGATAAATCATTTAAAACTGCCTTGCGTGTTCCAAACCGAGTAATCGGCTTATTGTTTTCATCATGCACTATTCCATCTTTAATGGAATAGCCAAGACTTTCCACTGTCTTTTTATCACCACACAATTGAGCCGCAATGCCTGTCATGCCTGTGCCGCAAAAGCCGTCAAAGACCACATCGCCAGGGTCGGTGTAATGCAGGATGTAGCGCATAATGGCTTTATGCGGAACTTTGGTGTGATACGAATGCGCGTTATAAATCGGGTCATTCTTGCCTTCGGAAACATCCGCCGCAAAAGGTTCGCGGTGATAATTCTTGATGGGCATATTTTCGCGGACGATGTATTTGCTTCCCACAGGTTCATCGCTGGGCAAACCTAATTCATCACGCAACGCCGCCCGTTCACTGCGCCACTTTTCCACGATCTCAGTCAAGAATGGGTTGGGGCAAGCCGTGTAGTAAGGCGGGTCAGAAAGTGCGAGAATTGCTTCATCTTCACCGATGGGAAACCCTTCGATTTTACGAAATTCGGGGTCTTTCAGCATCTCAGCTAATCGATTGCGATACTCTGCACGCAAGACTTCTTCATCAGGCGAGACAATATACTCAGCGGCTTCTTCCGCGATCAATTTGGGTTGTGCGCTGTCAATCTGCTTTTTTCTGG
>DYNZ01000068.1:11119-16745 GCA_020720805.1 Leptospira biflexa
GCGGCTTCTTCCGCGATCAATTTGGGTTGTGCGCTGTCAATCTGCTTTTTTCTGGGCATGTTCAATTACCAATCTACGCGGATTCGCACTTTGGATGAGTCTTTCCCATGCATGTGCTCGGCAAGGAATTTTTGATAACGGACGCTGAATTCTTCAGGCGTGCATGGCATTCCAGGTCGGGTGAGCGCCAACAAAAAGTCACTGCCTTCGAACGCAACGATCTCCAATCCTTGCAGCGTATCACGCAAAGCAGAGATGAAACGGTCGGTGATTTTTTCAGGCAACTGTCCCTTTTTCAGGAACTCGGTCACTTGTTCGCGTTCCTTCGTTCCCAACAATGCCAAATTCTTTTGTGAACTCTCGCTCTTCAAACTGGCTACCAATGCATTGATCCATTGCGTATGCAGGGCGTCCAAGCCTTCGGTCAATTCCTGCAATTGCGTCCCCGCCGATTTCTCTACGCCTTGTGAGCGCGGCGAATATCCACAGGCAGGACAGACGGTTGTAAATTGCAAATCTTTTGCGCTGAGATTTGGACAGGAGCGGACTTCTCCCAACTGGGACTCCAATTTGCGAAGTTCATTTCCCTGCAAAAAGTCGAGTCCGCTCAGCGCTCGCAACTGGACCCAATGCGGGTCTGCCACCAGACGCTTTTTCTGCGCGTCGAGCGACGAGTCCAAGCGCGCAAGTGCGTGTAATTCCATATAGCGCTTCGAGTACGCATCCTGCAAGTTGGAGAGTCCGCCTTTCAGGCGCGAGATCGTAGCGGGCTTTGTCCGCTCGGCTGGGTTGGCTAACAATTTCAAGTGTTCAGCGCGCACTTTTTCAGAAGTCTTCTGCCAGGCATCATCCACTGGCAAATTGACTTCCACTTGATAGATGTAATCCAATTGCGGCTGAACTGCCTGGATCACTTCGTACAGTCCTTTGACATCCGCCACTACTTTTCGCGTGCGCATGACCTGACGCACCTCGCCTTGTCCCGCTGAAAAGTTGCGTAACTTTCCTGGGCTGTTGAGCGCCTGCAGCGATGTTAAAAAGTTCTTGTACTCGGTCAATTCATTTCGCATGTCTTGCAGCACCGCCGCCGAATAAAGCGACTCGCGCCAGTAACGAGGTCCTTCGCGTAAATTTTCCAGTAAGCGCACAACGAAATTCAATTCAGTTTTGACAGACGCTTCCAGTTGTATCGGAGCCAGTTCCAGTTTTTTAGGATTCGTGACCAAGTCTTCGGGCAGGTCAAGGCTGGCGAATAGAACTCGTAAAGATTGTTCAGGAATAGGCTTCGGGCGGCTGATGGCGGTGAACTTCATCAGAGTTTCCACGCCCATGCGTGCCGCTTCATCGAGATTGGTCGAATCAATTCGGATCCCAGGCAGGTTCAGCGTGATCTCGCCTTGTCTGACCAGCGAAAGTAAAACTACCATCATCCACTCAGGTTCCAAGCCAAACTTGATATCCGTTTCTGCGTTGTTCGGTCCGCCAATTAATTCTTTACGATTCAGAACTTTTCCCGCATCCAACGCGAACAGAGATTTCAACGCATGCTTTGCGTAAGGGCTGTCTTCAGTTGTGAATGTCAACTCACTATTTTCCATGTGCGCCAAATTCAAGCCTTCCAACACTACCTGTGCAGGCTTGGTAGCGGAACTACCCGCAATAGCGCGCAAGGTTGCATCTGCGGCTTGGGTTAAAGTTTCAAATGTAAAGTCAACGCCGCTGAATTTTGGATAACGCGGATATTTCGCCTCAAACTGTTCACTTAAAAATGCCGAAGCCAGTTTCATCACCTGTTCACGCAAAGAAAGATCGCGAATGGATAAACGATGTTTTGACAGCGCTTCTGGCACTGTCATTTCCACACCTTTATGGCGAATGACAATTGCCCGCGTCATATTCTCTCGCAGCCAGGTATTTAATTTTCTGCCAAGAATATCTGCTTTGCGATCGTATTGTTCTTTGTTGTTTCCCGAAGAAATAGTGCTCATCTCACGAGCGCCAGCGTAATGCTGTAAGGTTTGGTTGAACTCTTCATCCTTCTGACCAATGGAGAAATAAACTTCATCAGGCTTAACGCTCAACTTGCCTTTAAGCGGCGTGAAAGGCGCAAGGAAATGTAAATAGTAATCACGCTCTGGCTGGGCAGTTGAACGCTCGTTCGGCGCGCCCAGGAAAACATATCCTTTGCGCGTCATACCTTGTCCAGTCCATGCCATCTCACGTTCCCAAATGCGAAAGCCTGGCACATAAGCGCTGTCGGTCAATTCCAATCCACGCGCCAACATATCAAAGAAATACCGATCCAGTTGTGTCTCATCCAAAGATGAAGCACGCTGTTCGATCAATGCATCAAAGTCAATATCTTTTTTGAGGTCAAGATAATACTGATCGTTTTCCGTATTGTGCGAGATGAACTGACCATTCACTGCGCGGGAAATTTCCTGCAAGACTGCTTCCATGGTGGTCAGTAAAAAATCCGCATCCAATTCAGGCACAGGGAGATAAATACACAAGCGATCGCGTAACTCCGCAGGCGTTAATCCAACGGGTGCATACAGGTCGTTCAATGTCAGGCGATGAACCGCAAGCGCAGCAATCACCTTCATTGCCGCTGGTCGATAATCCTTTACATTGGGCGCTGTGCGGACACGTTCCGTCAGAACGCGAGCCTTATCCTGCACATCTCGAATTTCTGGCACGGATCGGTAGGAAGGATCATCATTCAAGATTGCCCAATAGGAATCGAATGAAAATAATCCAGTCTGGTCAGAAGGCACGTCCTGATCGAGCAGGTTTTCCATTTGCTTGCTCAGCGCCTTCAGCAAATCCCGTTTTTCAACAACTGTGACTTGTTCGAACACTTCCAAATAAGCAGGGTGAATAGGAAACAAATCCACATACTCATCAATATGTTCTGCCATCGAAGCATATAACTTGGTGAATTTCTCAAGATGTTTGCGGACTTGCTTCTTTTGTTGATCCGTTTTGGCAAGCAATCTGCGTGAGACAACGTAAGCCATATCCTCGCGCACAATGCGGACTTGTTCAAAACGTGCCTTCACACGCCGAATCGAATCCGCTGCAAACTGGAAGCGCGGGCTTTCAAACAACGACTCCTGAATGCCTGCCATAAATCGGAATGATGTTGTTTCGCAAACCTCACCAACTTCACGCAGGAAGTTCAAGTCCAATACCAGTTCAGTGTCTTTTCTTGCACGTAAATAATCCAATAATTCATCCATCGCTACCAATAAGCCATAGCCAGGATAAACTTTGTCAAAGGCTGCCATCATTTCAATAAGCAGATCTTTATTGTTCGAAGCCTTATCCATGGATGGGAAGTGGTATTTCACGCCTATTTCTTTCAGCCGTTTCTCCAAATCTTCAAGAACAATGTCTCGCAGATTTTTCTCAGTCGCCCCAGTCTCCTGTCTTACCACCTTATACTTTCCAGCAATTGGCTTCAACCCTTGAACAATTGCTGGATGGGTGATGTGTTTCAATAAATCGGCATGTTCTGCAACAGCCGTAATAATAGACATTAAGTGAGATTTGCCCGTCCCATAGTTACCCACTACAAAGAGTCCATCACCAGGCTTTTCAGTATTGATACTCAGGCTGGGCAAAATACGGTGCAAGATCACATCTGTCATTCGGTCAGAAATAACATAAGTTGATACCAACTTCTCGGCACGCTTCTTCTCGTCCGCTTGACGGAGTTGGATAATATCAATAACGGGCTCAAACTGGATTAAGTCTCGATATTTCATAATTCTTGATTCCTCGTTCAACGGGCTGGTTTGCAGGCTGTTTCGATCTGATTTCTGATTTCAATTGGCGCATTTTGTTCGATGAAAAATAATAAATGTGTGCGAGCGCGTGAACTTCCCACATACATAAGTATCTCTGGATTGTACTTGAAGCCGCCATCAACTTCAGCAAGGATCACGACTTTGCGCTCCAAGCCTTTGAATTTGTAAATTGTTGTCACCTGAACTTCATTCCTACGTCGAGATGGAGTTCCCGAAAGAGAAAAATTACCAAGTCTTGCTCCAGCTTTCAGTGCGCTTTTTTCCTGGGCATAGGGTGTCAAAATTACAATATCCTCTACTTGGATATGCTCTTCATTGACCAATTTATTTAGAACACTCTGTATGTTCTTGAGCATATCTGCTGAGTCTCGGTAGATATGCAACTCAGGTGTTCTACCTTCAGGTCCATTACAGACCATTCTCGCGCGGTCGCTGTAAAACGTATTAACAACCTTGTGGATTGACTTTGTATTTCTGCAATTTTCAGGTAATAAAAACGGCACATCATCAACAATGCCTTTGAGAGATGCTCCGCCATAAAGATTTTGATTGTCGTCGTAGAAAATATAGAAAATGCCCTCTTTTTCTTTTAGCAAACCAGCAAGGGCAACCCAATACGTCTCAAGAAAATCCTGACCTTCATCTACAATGATGGCATCAAACATTGGACCCGTTTCATCCACTGCTTTCATCAACATTTCAGGAAGAATGACGTCGTAGTATTCCTGTTCATTTTTCGCAGGTTGAATGGTAAAGCCAGTCTCCTTTGCCATTTCCCTGCATAATCCATGAAAATGTAAAACGCTAATATCTGGCAGTCTTTTTGCCAAGTCATCTGCTAAATCTGAATTGAAGCAAGTCAAAAGAACTCGAAATCCCTGCTCATGAAGTTGCCGAGCCTTCTCGATCGCCAACATGGTTTTCCCCGATCCTGCACATCCCGCGATCAAAGCCCTGCGGCGCGAAGCAAGGAAGTTGAGCAACCTGAATTGCTGTTCGGTCAACTCAATTAGTTTTTTATCTTCCCTATCCAATTCGACACCCAGAGGAGTCATCATCTTGAACGATTTTGCCAGCAAAGATTCTACAATTGCCAAACGGTCTTTTCCTAAAGGCGCTCGCCAGTTTTTGTCTGCCCAATACTCATATATGCACTGAATAGTTTCATCAATGTTTTTTAGGTCAGCATGATCAACAATTATTTCACGCGGCAGATCCAACTTCAATAGTTTATTTTCAACCACCACATCAGGAAAGCAAACCGCGTGTCCAATGGTAAGGAATCGGCTGCTATCCCATTCTGGCAAGTCTTTAAGTTTATCCAACAAGGTGTAATGACTTTTCCGCGCCTGCTCAACGGGATCAATTACGAATGAAGCGCCGTACCGATCAGTTGTTGTCCATTGCCCCGATGGTGCATCAAATGAAACACCCCCACCTTTAACTTCCAAAACCAGCACGCCATAGTCTGGGTGAGCAATAACAAAATCCGCTTCGCCATCACGCGCCCAACCGTCCTTGCGTGATTGCCAAGCCACGCTATAAAAAACGACAAACGAAGACCCCAACCCAGAAAGCGCTTCAAAGACTTTCTTCTCCGCATTTCGTTTTGGGTCGCTTAGAATGCTTTCTAGTAAACGCTCTGGGTAAACCTTTGCCACCTTGAGTTCTTTTACACAAATTTATCTCAAATACATTACATGCTTTACTTATGAAAAAAAACCGCCCACGCAACTAATTTGCGCAGGCGGTAGGATTATGCTATTATCACCCTATCCGCTACGCGTCCGAATCGCGTAGTCCATATCAAAGCC
>DYNZ01000069.1 GCA_020720805.1 Leptospira biflexa
GTGCACATCGCATAAACAGTTGCAGGATACCCTGACTGCATGGCGTTGCCTTGCGTCGGGTAATGCCAGGTCGTGGTATTATACCGAAAAGAAATTGGTTTTCCCCGCAGCATCGCTTCCTTTTTGTATTTTATAATTCGGAAGCGATACGAAGACGCATCGTCCCGGGAAACCATGTCTGCAAGGATACCTACGCCAGAAAGTGCGAAAAGCACTTTCTTCGCAGTATACCAACGTCCTTTTGGCACAAAGTCCATTGCAAACAGTAAATACTGGCTAAAGGGTGCGTCGACATCGTTGGCATTGCCTTGCGATATCCGAAAACCAAAATGCCTTTAGTATAACTTAAGTTTTAATGCCCGCTGTTCCGGTCACTTTTTAACTGCACCGTCCAGCTCGAGCTGCAGATCTTCTGTATTCTTGTTCATGATGCTGCTTACAGGTGCAAGGGTATTTTTTGCTCCCTGCCTGATAACAAAACGCAGCAGCCAGATCAGCAAGAAAAAGAATATAACAGCAAGGATCACCTGAACTGTGTGCGAGCGGGAAATCAATTCCAGCCAGGTGTACTCCGGGGTCATCAATGTCTGCTTGAAAAAAGAGGTATGCTCCTTGTGAAACAGGGTAAACGGAAGATATCCGATGGCAAAACCAATAAACCCGACCAGCGTATTCAGGTATCCCATACCCAGACGCATATAGGAGCGGATTTCGCAGCCGATCAAAAGCACAGCACCTGCTCCCAACAGAAAGCCGCCGATCGGAACCCCGGCTGTCAGCTGGTATTTGATGCTCCCTGTAAAGCCATGCTTGTAACCAAGAAAGCCCCAGAATAAAATAATTCCTCCCAGGGTAATGATCCATGCCACAATAACTCCCTGCAGGGGAAGCAACCCCTTGAACAGAGTTCTGGTAATCTTAGGAATGCCGAAATCAATAAATTTTTTCTCGTTCTTTTGAATCATGACGCTGGCTTCCGCAGACACCAGAGCGCACTCTGTGCCAAAACCAGATTTTGCCATACCAAACCCGGCGATGACTCCGGCAAAGGTAATCAAAACAGCATAGAGCCAGCCTTCATGAGTAATCCCCTTGTTAAACAGGATCGATTTTTTCTTGGAAATACTATGAAAATAGGCCGGTTCAAAAATGGCACCATAAACCGCAATTACAACAAATAACACAGCAAAGCCTCCACCAATCCAGAGCAGCGGATTTCTGGCAGGTTTGTAGCCCGGTTTATAGTCCGCGCACTCACTTGTATTCCCCTTTTCAAATGACATCCTGCTGTAGGAGAGCGTTGACTGATGTTTGAAATTGGCAGCCAGCCCCATTTTCGCCATAAGCAGAAATGCGGACAGACCTCCCAATGTCATAAAAACAATAGCTACCAGGGAATGCAGACTCATCATTGGCACACCGCCCAGCAGATGGTTTAGTGTGCAACCGCCAGCAAGACGCGTTCCATAACTGAATATGATCCCCCCGACAAAGGATGTCAAAAGCATTGCCTTTGAATAGTGCGCCCAGGTTCGCGACTCCTTTTCAGCACGGCTGGCAATAAATCCACCAACAATCATACCGACAATAACCCAGCCGATACCGGGAATAAACGCGCCGCCTTGATTGACCAGTTTCCCGTCAACAAGACCGCTGCTTCCATAAATCTGCAGATCGCCTATGCCAAAAAGATTGGAAATCCACACCTCCATGGCACGAAACATTTTTCCAAGGTCGCTGGTAACCGTCATGGGAGCTACTTTGGGTGCTGTTCCCTGATTCCATGATGGAACCATCATGCCAATCATATAAATTAATTGCGCAACACCAAATGCAACTCCAGCCCAGAGAAACGACCATTGGCGGGTAAATATCTTCTTCATATACCAGCCTCCCAAACACTTTCAAGAATCAATTTTTGTGATGGAGGCACAATAGCAGCAAACAGAATTCTAATATATGATTCAAATCATACTTGCAGATTTTTTTTCGAAATATTTTATTTTTATGCCAATAAGCATCGATGCTTCGATAAACTCAGCACAAGATTTGACCGGCTGAGCGAAAGAGTATGAACAAAATTTACCCTCCCCTTTTGTCAACATAGTTGTCGCCTACACCAATTAGGAGTTAACTATGAAAGATCACAAGAGAATAAAGAAATCAGTTCTGCGCAAAATTCTGCCCTCGGAAAGCCTGAACTCTGTAAATAAAAAAATTTACTTAACAAAGGTCTCCTAAAGGATAAAAGGTATTAAGCTTCGATATCGTGGCTCACAGGCGTACGGTGGCGGAGCTTAAGGTTTCTGGATAACCGATGACTTTACCCAACCAATCTCATAAACATTGCCTCCGAACCCTCTATTTTCCACTTCGGTAGTATGAGATTCAGATGCCTTGACCCGAAAAAGAACAAACGACCACTCACCCTTTTTCCCCAATTCAAATCCTTGGGTCCCCTTTGCATATTGGGAAAGAGTTACCAAATTTCCCTTATGATTGATGTATCTTTCAATAACCACCGATGTCTCCGAGGCATTTCTTTGCAAGGAAGTTACACGCTTAGTGACAATGGGCACAGGCAATTGTGTAGGCAGACCATCTAGCATAATGGTATTTCCCTCAAAGGGTTCAATTCGAACGATCCACTGCCCGGTGAATTGCCCGTTTTGAAATAGAGCACGAGCAATATGGATTGGATCGCTGCCAAAATCTAAAATATATGATCCATTTTGCTGTGTGATCGCTTTCAAAACTCCAGGTGCAACAAAAGCCCTCATGAATTGATTCCCTGTCTTTTTCCAAAGAGAGGTGCTGCCTGTGATGGGTGAAGTGGAGTGCTCGAAAACAATAAAACGACTCCCCTCAATCTCAAGGAAGCGGGTAGAACGATTGCACATCTCCTGGCCTTGATTGGGACAAGTAGAGGAAAGAAGCATCTATCAAATCAAGCCTCATAGGAATCCGCTTCAGATCTCCTGTAGAATCCGGAAATGGAATCCCTCCACTGGCATTCATACGCTTGATGAGCTCTACCTTTTGCTCCGATGTCAATTTCCACTCCCACTTCGATAGGTTCCCCTCAGTCCAGATATTCCGGAATTCGCTTAAGGATGGCGCAGTAGCGAGGTTCCCCGTTGCAAAGAGAATTGCCAAAGTCGTGACTGCAGAAAATCGAAAATTCACTGGTAATATTTTTTTAAGACTCATCATCCTCGTCCTACTGTAATTTCATGAAGATAAATTATTATTTTAAGAAGGTTTTTGCATTTGAGGAAAAAATTCTGCCGTAGTTCTGTAAACAAAAAAATTTATTTAGCAAAGGCCTCATGAGGGATAAATGGTAATAAGCTTCGATGTCGGGCCTCATGGGTGGACAGGGGCGGAGCTTTAAGTTTCAGCTAACCAATTTGAAATTGCAACATCCGTAAAAAGGATTTTCTAGTCATTACAAAATTTGCGCCGAAAAATTACCAATCCAAAGTATATCCGATGTCCAGGGACAACATCGGCAATATTGGCGTCATCTCCGGCAATGGCGAAAGATTGAAAACATAACTGCCAGAGGTGTGTTCCATAGAAGAAAAACTTGCAATCCCCAAAGATTGCGTCAATCTCACATTAACAAATATGCGACCTATGGTCCGCATATAACCAATCGCTAGCGTTGGAAAAACAAAATTATGACGATGCACTTCTGTCTGTACATTATAATAATCAAAGTAACGAAAGGAAGTACCAATATACCAGCGATTGCCATTCTTTAGAAAATAATCTAACACAAAAAAATTATAATACAATTGAATCTGCGGAATTAAATTATAATGATTAGACCGGCCGAGGGTCAAACGTGTTTCCGCGGCACTAAATCGGTTGATGTTATAACCACCGACCAGGGAAAAGCCGTATTCCAGATTCGTAAATATCGGAACAAGTGCGAAAAGCGCAGCGTTATCGGTCTTCATTCCAGCAAATGGCGAAAAAATATTCGTAGCGATATAACCACGGTTAAAGGAAGGTTCGGTCTGTGCGTATGCGCTGATTGAAATTACCAACAATAAAGAAAGAAAAATTTTTTTCATATTTTACTGATCTTTCGGAAAAATTCCCAAACGGCGATAAATAAACTGATCTGGGCCGGTACCATTTTTTACGATAGTACCCACCGGATTAATAATATGGATAAACCCAGTATAATCAAACGTTTCCTCATTGCCGAATCGGTTAGAGAAAACAATCCATGCATTAAACTGTCCGGCCATAAAACTTATATCGGAATTTAAATGAGTCGTTGAGGTCAAACTATGCAAAATTACATCCACTTTTGCCTCGTTGATTTCTTTGGTTATACTTTCACTCTGCATATCTGAGCAAATAAACATAGCCGCCCGCACGCCGTCGATAATTGCAATCTTCATTTCCGTCCCAGCTTGAAAACCATTTTCTTTATCGGTCTGATTGAGATTACGCTTGCGGTATCTCTCTATCTCACCAGTGGGACGTATTAAAATCTGCGAATTGTAAAGATGCCCGGTCGCGTTATCCCGTTCGGTCATTCCGAAAACTATGTTCACTCCATAAAATCCGGCATAACCGATTAGGGTGACAACGGATGGCCCCGAGATGGATTCAGCCATAGACTGCTGGTAGGCTTTTCCTGAAGGATCATCATACCACTCAAGAATCAATTCGCCAAATACTATAACTTGGATGTCCGGATGAGCGTCCTTAATCCTTTCTATCATAACCCGCATTCGTTCAATGGTAATATTTTTGTCCCAACGCGAAGGCTGAATCGCAACCGCCGCTACAGATAAATGCTGCGGAGCATCAGAATCATTATACTCGATGGGAGCGCTCCACATGTCAATAGGAGAGTAATTGACCCAATCCCCCTGACAGGAAACCATACCAAAGCTCATCAATAAAGAAATAAAAATATATCGGAATTTAATCATTTTAAATATTCTCCGCATGCATGCAGTCAGATAAAAAATTATAACTGAAATGACAAAAAAAATAAACGACAATTTTATCAATTATTATTTTTTTTTAAGAAAAATTTAATCTATTTCATTTTTTCAAGGAAAACCTGTATCCCCAGACCCCGGGAGATTCTAAGGCCGTGGACCTCCCTTGTGTCAACATGGTTGTAACCCAAACGAATAAGAAGTCAACTTTGAAATAAAGTAGAAGAATCAAGGAATCAGTCCCGTAGAAAAGGCTGGCACAAAAACTTCCTTCCATCATGTAAAAAATCAATATCTTTTTAAACCTGTTTCGCTTTGCATAAAATTGCCAATTCCTTTTACCATTTTTATTTATCCAGTTCCCCTGCTATGTAAACGTTATTGATTTTTATTCACCTCATCCTTTCCCCGGCTGCCTCCTCCAGCGCTTGCCTGTTCCGGGTCGGCACCAGAAGTGCGGCTGCGGATATGGCTCGTGAAAGCCCGATAAAGATTTTTCGTCTACCCTCCTCTGTGCTGATGTCAAAATCCGCCACCAGAACGATGAAGCGGTTTTCCAGACCTTTGTAGCGCGCTACCTGGCAGTAATTGACAAAGCCCGCTTTGCTGTTGTCCTTTTCATAGTTGAGGAGCTTGTAGCTTCCCAGGACGGCTCGTCGGTCAAAAAGTTCATGCGCTGACCGGCTTCTTTCATCGGTCAAAATAGTGATCTCTTCGGGCTGAAATTTCAGCTCGCGTATGGCATAGTCCAGAATGCGCAGCAGATGCTCTCTTCCCTCCATGGCGTTTTTATAATAAACCAGCCGCAGATCTGTGATATCCGCCAGCCGTGCCTGCGTCCCCTCGACACCCGCAAAACGCGAGGCAAAGGCAAAGATGCGTTTTGGAGTACGGATGTTCTCTTTCAGTTCAAAATAGCTGTGGCTGTTTTTGCGGATATAACTCAGCCCGGCCTCCATTTCGCTGAATAGAGACTGGTCAGCATCGTAGGCGATCAGCCACTGGCCGTCAGACAGTCCGTTTCTCACCAGGCTGTCGAGAAGGAGCATCGGCTCTTCCAGCATGATATCCTGTCCCTCATCCAGAATCAGCACGTCATACGGCTTCTGCATTGCCGCGGCATATTCCTCAGCGTAGCCAAGTGCCATACCGGCCAGCACCTCCCTTTCAAACTGCCTCTCCTTTTTCTGCTCTTCTCGCTGTTCTTTCATTTTTGCTTTCTGCTCTTCACTGAGCGCATCCGGTTGCCTCTCTTTTTTTTTCAGGCGCTGCGGATCAAATTCTGTAATGATATTCCGGTACAATGTGGGCGCAGTAAATATATCAACTCCGGGATAGGCCTCCAGGCTCTTTTTCAGATACTCGTTTAGATTGCGGTTGAAGCAAAGGAAAAGAATTTTTTTTCCCTGCCGCGACAGTCTCCTTGCTGCCTCAACAGCAATCACGGTCTTTCCGCTGCCGGCCGTTCCGGAAAGCAGCAGCCGGCCCTCCTGCTCCAGCGCCCTGAGTACGGAATACTGCTGCGCGGTCAGGGAGATCATTTCAGAGTGCTGGACACTCTTTTTCTTTTTTACAGAAACAGCATAATTCAGATTGAGCTGAATGGTGCGGTTGATCTGTGCCTGCGTTCCGGTCCCGGAAGCCAGCACCCCCAGCCTGTCATAAAGTCTTAGAAAAAAATTTTCCAAACCAGACTCCCTGCCCGAGTGTGCTGCCGGCAGTTCATCATGAAAAACTGCGTGCAGGCTTTCATCGTTTGGCAGCGGCAGATCAATCCGGCTCTGCTTCAGAAAAAGGCAAACATAGGAGATACTCTGCTGCCGTAGCGGTTCGTGGTCCAGGGTGTGATTTTGCAGAAACTGCAGCAGCCGTTTGGATGCGCTCTCTGCCTGCGCCAGCGGAGAGGAATATTTGTGCAACTCTTCCCACTGCCCTTCGCGGTTGTGAAACTGCCAGATACCGCTATGAATGCGCAGCAGGCTGTTTTTCAGCTCCAGACAGAGAATGCCCCTTGCATGAACCAGAACAAAGTCTATCTCGCGCAGGGGCACATCTGGAGTTACCAGTTTCAGGGAGTAGTACACCTGCCAGGAGTCATCCAGTTCGTCCCGGAAACGTGTGAAATAATAGTCTTCGCTGCTTCCCCTGGGAAAATTCTGCGGCAGGCTTTCAGGAAAAATCATGGTTTATTAGAGTCCTTTTTTATATACATACATAAATGAATAGAGTGGGTTCTGGAAGATTATTTTGAAAAAAAAATTAAAAATGCAGAAAATCAGCGCGGGCACACTTCTTATATCAAAAAAACCTCTTCGCTGACTGCCTTAGATCCTGCAGCTGCACGATAAAGAACCGGAAAAATTGTTGAAATATTTTCCCGATTCATATTTTTACGATTGCATGGCTATCTTCAGGTAATCTTTTGAAGATGCATTCATATTATTTTGAAAAATTCACAGCCATTGGTGTTCCTGTATGCGGCACATAATGCCTTGCTTACTTTTCTTTATTTTAATTTTCCTTCTCCTGCCCGGTTGCCAGAGCACGCACATTCCACTCACTTTTGACAAAAAAGCAGAACAGGGTTGGATGGATCCCCATACTTACCGCATGTTTGTACCCCTGACAAATGCCAGAGCAGCGGCCATTCAGAAAAATCAGCAAACACCGCTGGAACGAATTGATGAAGCGCTTTATCTGCGCAGAAAATTCGTGAATGCTATGCTCCTTACAGGCTACCGTGAGGTAAATACCCTACCCGGGCACGCGGACGCCATGCAGCAGACTTATATCCGTGAACGGCGACACAGCCTGGGAGCGTTGCTGGAGCAGACTGCATCCCAGGCTGACATTCAATTGTTGAATACTCGGCCGCAGGGGGATTTCTGGATACTGCGCATGGAATTTCGCAGGCGCAATCTTGCCAGAGAGATTCACCCTGCCCCGGACACATCTTCCCATGCCAACATATCCGCACCGGCGCAGCACAGTCCCCTTTCCATACCATCTGAATTGTCGTGGACTGCCGTGCGCAGCGACAGCAGGGGTGACTGCGGCTTCCTGGACAGCCAGACCATCCTCTGTCAAATTTTTTCTTTGCCGCGGCCGGATACCGTGGACAGGCAGAAGCGGATCCAGGAAGCACAGGAAGCCGGCAGCCTGCTGGTAAAAATGCTGCTGCAGAGATTTCTGATTTCCGGATGCGGCAAACTTGATTTTACGATTCTGAAAAATGATAAGACAAAAAATGTTTCTCAAAAATTTCGCCGGTATTCCGATTCTCTGAAATACCGCCTTGACCGCGAGCAATTTCTGAAAGAGCAGCAAAGAGTAGCTCTTTATCGGATCGGACAGAAAAATCTTTTTCAAAAATTCCATGACGTTTGTTTCGACAAAGCAAAGTAACACTCGATTGGTCTGCAGCCGTCTCTCTTTTTTTATCGTTCGAATTCCTATCCAATCTGCGGCCGAAGCCGGGGCTGTCGGTCCCTGAAAGCAGCAGGATCGGTTTACTCTTTCCCTGAATGCGAGTCCACCTGCGCCAGCGCATCTGTCAGTAATTGCCGGTACTCCTGTATCGCCTCCTCCGGCCCCAGCAGCCGACAAAATTGTCCATAATTGAATAGCATTTGATAGACACCATGAAAATCCACGGACGCCAGTTCTATAACTGTTTTAGTCGTCCCCTTTTTTTCAATCACGGTATATGGAAAGTCATAGCTATGACAGAAGTGGTCAAAAGAGTGAGCTAGCAGTTCAATGGTATACCTTATCTTTTGGCGGAAAAAAGATCCATCCTCGCTCTGCAGATAGGCATCATAATCAAATGGCGACAGATGCGGCGCGGCTGTTTCCTCTTTTCTTGTAAAAACGTCTATGATGTCCGTATGAAATTCTGTAATGCGGCTGAGGATAAACTGTTTGATGCGCCTGTCCGCCGCATCCATGGCTACCACGTTCAGATAGTCGCCGCGCACAGTCATGGCATAGGGATAGACCCTGCGCCTATCCTTTTTTTTACTATTCATTTTATGGTAAGTGAAATCTAGAGGCAGCCGGTAGCGGATACCATAGTTGATGGAGGCCAGCATATAAGGAATGCCTCCAGGGTCCAGCGCGGTCCGGATCAGCCTCTCAAGGGGAAAGTCATTATAAAAAATGGAAAAGCGGTTAAGATAGAATCGGCAGATTTTTTTAATCACATCCCGGTTATTTTCAAACCCGGAAATCTTCGCCATCTGCAGATCCATGGCCACATCCAGACCGAAGGCGGGAAACTGCTTGCGGTAGTTGCGAAAATTACGCTCCGGGCTTCCCGGCCTGGGATTGTCCGGTCCAAAGTACATCTCGTAAATCGCGGCGCCGAGCTCTTCGCCGGTCATTTTTTTTTCACGAATGACATATTTGCGTCCGAACGCCAGCTCCTCTATGGCCAGAATAAGCTGCTGCTCTGCGGATAGTTTCATCTGGATACCTCATACCGGTGAATCTTTCGCACGACCTGACAAATGTTTCGGCAAGCGCTTTTTTCGCGAAATTATTTCCTGCCTGAAATCCCTGCAACCGGAAAAACAGTTTCCGGTCAAGATTCAAGTTTTTCCTCAAACTAAAGATGTAGCGATTACAAGAATTCAGCATAAAACACAAACAGGAGAATCCATGCAGCCTGAAACGAATAAAATGACCCGCAGCAGCAGAAAGCCAGGATACAGATCCCAGGATTTTAGCAACAGGTTTGTCATCAAAAACGGGCTCCGCTATATCCTGAGCGGTTTCGATCAAATCGAGTGGAACGACGATCTGCTCAACGCACTACAAAGCATCCTCAGCCGTAAAAACTGGAGCCTGTTCATTCAGGAAATCAATAATGTGCTGTTTGCATACTCAAAAACTGCAGAATCGAATAACAACAATTCAATCCCCGATGAAAACCTGGATTCTGTATCTCTGGACATAAAACAGATGAAACAGGATCTTAAAAAAGCATATAAAAAAATTTCTCAAGGGAAGGTATTAGACGACAGGTATCTCAGCCATACTATAAACTTGAAACAAAAAATCCAACGCAGAATCCTGGCAGTCGGCAAACACAATGAGGTCTCCCTGCCCCTGGATGCGCAAAGCTCGCAAACCGTTGACAGCCTGGACAGTATTTATCGAGATTCACCGAATCTGCGGCGCCAACTGCGCGATCTAACCCGGAGGTTTCTCCGGCAATACCTGGAAAAGCTGGAACAAAATTCAACAGAACTTTTCGAAGAGAAACGGTTAAAAAAGCTCCGTGAATATTTCCAGTTAAGCGATGAGGAAACAGAGATCATCCGCTGCCTCTTTGTTCTTGAGGATTTTCCACATTGGGACCATTTTTACAAATCTAAATTTGACTTGAGTACCAGCTCAGGAGGATATCTTCACTTATCTTACCTGACCGGCATCCCCCCAAGAAAAATCCGCAAGTACTTATCCTCCAAAGAAAAACTGGTCACAAACTCAATGATCTACAAAAATAACAGAACCAGCCTGGATTCTGCATTTGCCGAGATGCTGACCACGAATGTTGAGCCGGGCAGGGACTATTTCAAAAAAGCAACAGGAAAAACATTTCCTTTGGACAGCTTTCGTCTTTCCACACGGGAGCTGCAGAATCTGACACTCCTTTTGCAAACCCCAGGTCCCGGAAATATCCTGCTGTACGGAGAGCCGGGCACAGGAAAAACAGAATTCATCAAAAGTCTGGGCCGGGAGCTAAAACTGCCGGTCTATTTTTGCAACCATTCCGATGACGGCAAACTTAATATTAAAAGACTCAATATCATCCTGTCAGAAAAAATGAACTGCGGGCATCCGTGTCTGCTGGTTATTGATGAAGCGGACTTTCTCCTTAACACGACAGCCTTCGGTTTCTTTGCTGAATCAGACTCTGAAAAGGGATGGCTCAATGATTTCCTCGACGGACATAAGAGCAAGGTCATCTGGGTCAGCAACCGTATCAAAGACATGGATCCATCTGTACTGCGCCGCTTTCATTACCAGATACGTTTTGATCCTTTTACCAGCAGCGACCGCGAACGGATGTGGACACGGGCCCTGACCAAACATCCCCTGCGCAAATATCTGGATCGTAGCTTTATCCGCGAGCTCTCCCTGAAATACAATGTGAACGCTGCTGGTGTCACACGCATGCTGGACAAAGCCGCACAAATGGCGGCAACCATGGAAAAAAATTCCGATGTGCAGGCACAACAGATTAGGGAGATCATCCATGACATTGTAAAAAGGCATCACAGCCTGATTCACAGAATTGATTATAAGAAACCGGAGAAAAGCATGCGCATTGATACCAGTCGTTATGACACATCGATTCTCAATACCAGCCAGCCTCTGAAAGCAGTCAGAGAATCGATCAGCAGCTTTCTGCGCTACCGCGAGCAGAAAAAAAATTCTGGTCAGACGCTGCAGGGACTCAACCTTCTCTTTTACGGCCTTCCTGGTACAGGCAAAAGTGAATTCGCCCGCAATCTGGCTGAAAATCTCGGACTGAAAATAATTTATAAAAGGGGATCGGACCTGCTGCACCCCTATGTCGGAGTAAGTGAAATGCTGATACGTGACGCCTTCCGCGAAGCTGATGAAGAGAATACCATTCTGCTGCTGGACGAGGCAGATACCTTCCTGAAAGACCGCCGCAACAATCGAGCCTCCTGGGAGAGTTCGCAGACCAATGAGTTTTTGACGCAGATGGAAAGCTCGACAGGAATTTTTATCTGCACCACCAATCTGCTTGACGGCCTTGACCCGGCTGCCCTGCGCCGTTTTCAATGGAAGGTCGGCTTCGAGCCGCTGCGTCGTGGTGATAAGTTTTTGCTTTTAAAAAAATATTTTACTGAAATGCTGCCCGGCCTTACATTTACAAGCCGGGAGTTAAACGAATTGGAAAGCCTGCATCCCCTGACTCCGGGAGATTATCAGGCCGTGTACAGCCGCCTGCAGTATTTTACCAACGGCATTACCCCGAAAACGATACTCTCAGAGATGGCAGCAGAAGTTTCTTTGAAAAAAGATTTTAATCAGAAAATAATCGGTTTTTAGATCAAGTTGAATGGATAAATTTCTGAAAGATTTGTAAGCTGTGATTTGCGCAAGCTGCCCGAACAGGACTGCTGCAGCAATCAAAAACCCCAAAAAGATATCTGCAATTGTAGCATGTCCTGGAGGATGAGTTTCCCGGTATGTAACAAGGGGATCAAAACTTTGTTTATACAGGCCTGCAGACATGCAGGTTCCGTCAAAAATCCATTTTTTGATCTAGTTGATATTTTTTTCAATAAAAACAGATAAAAACTATTGACTTCTAAGCATGCATTTTGCTATCTAAAAAAATAGACCTTAATAATGATATTGAAAAAAAAATGCAAGGGAGCATCCAGGGGAAGGTAAATAAGTCTGAGCACAAGCCGATCCTTATTGTGGATGATACAGATGACATCACCGCCTTATTAAAAGGTATTTGCGATCAGATGCACCTTGATACCGTGATTGCGCATAACGGCCAGGAGGCTCTCGACCTCCTTGAAAAGGAGTCTTTTTCCATCTATCTGGTTGACTTGATGATGCCGGTTATGGATGGACGTGAATTTATCATGGAACTCAAACGCAGGGTACCAGATGCCCTGATTCTGGTTCAGACTGGACTCGATGACCCAAAAGTTATTATTGAGATCATGAAATTGAAGGTATGCGACTATATCATCAAACCATTTGATAAAAACCTGATCATATCAGCACTGGAAAAATCTTTAGAGGTCAAACGGCTTCAGGATATTGAGAAGGAAATGAAGGAGACTGTCCAGATAAAACTTCAAGCTCAACTTGACTGGTATAGTTACAAGACCAGCAAAGCTGATTTAGAAAAAATTTATATGGAAAAGAATGCGGTATATAATATCCAGACCTCTCTATCTCAGGGCAGTGGTTTTGGCACTATGACCTCTCTCATAGAACTAATGAAAATGACTTCGAAGGAAACGGACGAATTCTTCCAAGTCGATAAAGATATTCTGAGGCTGATTTATGAAAACAATGAAACAAATAAAGTCATGCTGGATGGCCTGGCGAAGGTAGTAGCCTGTACAAGTAAAAATCTGGAATTTGAATCTCTATCCATACAGAGCATTTTCTTAGATCTTCAAAAGGTTAGTGAAAAATTTACCTCTGTATTGAAAGAAAAGCGATTAAACCTCCAGTTTGGCCAGGTAAAAATGTTCCATGACCTGAACATTGCACGAGCGGAAATGATCTCTGTCCTGGAAGAACTTCTAATAAACTCCATAAAATACGCAAAAGAAGACAGTAATATCGATGTTATAAGCTACAAATCTGGAAATTATATTGGCATTTCCATAAAAAACAGCGTTAATGAAAAAAATGTTATCCCAAAAGAGTCTGAAAAAATGGTTCTCGAGCCTTTTTTTCGCATAAATCCACTTTTGGAAACTGGTGTTGGTTCTTTAGGAAAATTTGCATTTGGTCTTGGTTTAGCTGTCGTAGACAATATTGTGCGCAAACATAGCGGTATTTTTTATATTCATACAGTTAACGATCACAGCAGTAAGCGCATCGACAAAGCAGTACTTGCAGAAATATTTCTACCAATTTTCAAGACAGAAGAGCTTCTGCTAAATAATTGAATTATAACTCTGCGTTATCTTTAAAAAATTATTCCCTAAAAAGCAAAGCATTAAGGTTTATATTATTTATTGATTAAAATTCTGACAGCCTGAAACAGGAAAGGAACACTCATCCAACCCAGCCCCGTAAGAATAGACCACCCCAGCCCACGCAAAGTTAAAGATCCAGATGACAGCAATAAAAAATAACCCAGCAAGCCGAGAGGAAGACAGAGTAACAGTGCAGTAATCAGACCGGGGCTGAATTGCCTCTGCCTGATAGTAGGAACGATATGAACCAGAGCATTGAACAAAACTAGGGCAAAGACTGACGACCGCAGAATAGTGCATTGAGCATCCATGATAGCGGCCAGCACAGTTAAAATCAGAAAAAGCACATTGATAACCACAAACTGGGCCAGAGTAACACCTGAAATAAAATTCCGCGCCCATTCTAGCCAACCCAGGAAGTATTCTTCGAGAATATGCAGGATGGCTGCAGCAATCATAAGGTAAAAAACAATTTCAATGTTCATTCAGGATCGAATATGCTCCTTTCATCAGGCAGTTATCACAGGGAATGGTCAACCAAATATTTTTTCTAATGCAAGTTTAAAAAATGAATCAGGATCGTCAATATCTTCTGGTCATAGATGAAGCGGACTTTCTCCTTAACACAGCAGCCTTCGGTTTCTTTGCTGAATCAGACTCTGAAAAGGGATGGCTCAATGATTTCCTCGACGGACATAAGAGCAAGGTCATCTGGATCAGCAACCGTATCAAAGACATGGATCCATCTGTACTACGCCGCTTTCATTACCAGATACGTTTTGATCCTTTTACCAGCAGCGACCCTTCCACGGCAGACGGGCCGGGGAAGGGATATCACGCTGCAATGGAACCGTTTCAGATGTGGGCTGCTCCCATGGGACCCTGCGGACCGACCGGCCCCTGTGGACCCATCGGGCCGGTGTCTCCCTTGTCGCCCTTTTCGCCTTTCACTCCGGCCTCGCCTCTATCTCCGCGATCACCCTTGTCACCCTTGTCGCCCTTCTCACCTTTTGCGCCGGCTGGTATACCAAACTCAATGCGTCCCGCCTCAGCGTTGAAGCGAACAAAGGGCTCTTTGGAAGATGCAAGGGGAACAGCCACAGCGGTGCTAAACATCGCCGAAGCAAGTTCTAGCACTTTCTCGCGCTCCTTCTTTTCCTTCTCAATAGCCTTCTCTCTCGCCTTCTGTTCTTTCAGAACGGCCTTGCCCTGTTCCTTGAGCGCCTTTTCGGCCTTTTTCTGCTCCTTGCTCATCGAATCCTTTTCATGTTTCATGATGCTTCTCCTCCCCTCTTAGTTTGCGCCCTGCGCGAAATGCTCCCCTACCGCCTCATTGATGATATCGGTGAATTTCATCTTACTTGCAGTTCGCTCAGGATTCGCGTTGAAATTCTCGACATACCGTTCAAGACGTCCCCAGTTTCCCGGAGCGATGCGGATATTGATCTTCCTGGATCGCTCTTTCTTCTCTTTTTCCTTCTTTTCTTTTTCTTTCTTTTCTTTCAGCTTATCCTTCTTGATCCCCTTGTCAGCTTCCGGCGCCATTGTGGCATCCTTGATCTCTTCCATGATCAATACCCCCTCTTTTTAAGGTAACTGTTGATGGCTTCGTTGATAACATGATCAAATTTGATCTCAGGGGTCACCCGTTCCGTATTGCTGTTGTACTGATCAATTGCTTCGGTGACCAATTCAATATTGCGCCGCGTCATCTCTAGATGGAGCTTTTTGGTTTTTTTTGTCTTGGACATATCCGCCTCCTGTATAATATCACAATCCAAAAACCATACAAAAATTGCATCCATTTAATGCATATTTTGCACATTTTTTTATATTTTATGCATCATTTTGATGCACAATAAAATCATCCATTTTTCGTTAAAATGATTGGATAAAAAAATTAAGATTACGCCATTTGACAATGGCGCCTTTTATGTTTCATTAGGCTCCTTAAATCTCAAAAAATCTGATATTTTTGTCATAAACGCAGGATTTTTTTTATTAGACTTGCCTTTATGAATCGAATTTTTTCTTAAAAGATATCCGGATCTCAGAAATATTTTCCGGGAGACTTCGGTAGCCGCCTCTTCCTGGTACAGAGGCAGTTTCCGGTGATTCAGCAAATGAAATTTATACTCGAAACACTTTGGTTCTCGGATTTTATACTGGCTAATGGGTGCGTCGACATCGCTGGCATTGCCTTGCGATATCCGAAAACCAAAATGCCTTTAGTATATTCAACTTTGAACGGTATCAAAAGATGTCCATGCAAAACCCCACACCTCTACTTTCCGGCTGCCCTGCTTGCCAGCCGGAAAGCTTTATGAAGTATCAGCCCAGGCTTTCCAGAACTGACTTTTACCGGCTCTTTTCTCCTGACCAACGGGACCGAAACGAGGTAGAGTGTCCCCGGTGCTCTGTGCACTGGATTGCCAAACGCGGCAGTGACGGCGAAAACATCTACCTGCTGCGCGCTGCAGGTTCTGCACCGGACTATGCTGGGATCTGGTCTTTTTATGAAAGTGCACCCCGGGGAGAGGGAGACAGCCATACCATTACTCTGACTCTTCAGAAACAGGGCAGCTCGTATACCGGTCTAATCGAGGAGGCAAACTGGAATGATTACTCCAGAGAGGAGACAATGAAAAAAAATGTATGGCCTGTGACCGCGCACCGGGAAGGAGAGATTCTTGTGGTCGCAATCACAGACGGCGAGTTGAGTTTCGGCTATCAGGGACACTCCAGCAACTTCGCAGTTAAGGCTTTCCGGATCTGGAATGAAATTTCCGAAAAAGAGGAGGACCAACTGTTCGTAGCAGCCCACTTTAGTTTCCTTGCTACCAACACACCGTTCCGGGTATGGCAGAGACAGCAGTAAGCATCTACAGCCGGCATCTGAATATCCTCTGACTTAGCATCATTTTTTTTACTTTACAACTGCATCCTGGAAACCCCGTAACATCGTTTCAGATATACTCGAAACACTTTGGTTCTCGGGTTTTATACCAATAAGCATCGAATTTGACCGGTTGGGCAATGCCATAAC
>DYNZ01000012.1 GCA_020720805.1 Leptospira biflexa
CCTGCAACTGGGTGATGTCAATGGGTTTGGTGATGTAGCCCTGCATGCCTGCCTGGATCGCCCTGTCCCGAATCTCTGTGATCGCATGCGCAGTCATGGCTATGATGGGAATGTGCGCTTTGTTGAGCTCTGCCTCCAGGTCGCGAATTTTTCGGGTGGTCTCTATACCATCCATCCCCGGCATCTCAATATCCATGAGGATCAGATCGACAGGATCATTTTTTAGCTTTTCCAATACGGAGAAACCATCCTCTGCTAATGTCACTGTGTGAGAAAATTTTTTCAGAACAGTCAGCGCAACCATCTGATTGATGACATTGTCTTCAGCCAGAAGAATCCGCAAATTGCGGTGCTTTGGTATTGAGAGGTTTTTTCTCAGGGAAACATCACCTTGTGCAGGCAGGTGCTCGGCCAAAACCAGCCTGCAGGAAAAGGTGCTGCCTGACCTCTCTCCCTGAGTACTTTGAACCTGGATATCGCCCCCCATCAGTCGGGCTAACTCTCTGGCAATGGCCAGACCAAGACCCGTTCCCCCATATCTACGCGTCGTGCTCATATCAGCCTGTTCGAATTTGGCAAAGATAGCCTCGATTCTGTTTGCCGGTATACCCGTCCCTGTGTCTCTGACTGTAATCTCCAGTTGGTGCGTCATAGGTTGATGATCGGCGGCCAGGCGAGCCTCCAGTTCTATGGCACCTCTACCGGTGAATTTGACCGCATTGCTCAGCAGATTCATCAGAATCTGGGACATTCTGTGTTCATCCCCCACTACAATTGAGGGGAGCCTGTTGTCCAGGTGGACATGAAACTCCACCCCTTTTTTTTCGATTTCGTGTCGGTAAAGTTTTCCCAGAAAGGAGAAAACCCTTCTTAGAGAGAAGGGCTGTTTTTCCAGGTAGATATGGCCGCTTTCGATCTTGGCCACATCCAGAACGTCATTGATAACGTGAATCAAATGCTGTCCCGACTCTTTTACTGTGACCAAATAGTCGTGCAATTTTTCCTCATCGGCTGTCATCAAGGCAAGGTCAGTCATACCGATAATAGCGTTCATGGGGGTGCGGATTTCATGGCTCATGGCCGATAAAAAATCTGATTTAGCCTGGCTGGCGCGCAGGGCAACTTCGCGGGCAGTGATTAGCTCCTTTTCCGCTTGTTTCTGTCCGGAAATATCTGTCATGATCGTAAGAAAAAACTTTTTTCCCTGCGATTCGATGATCTCCCCAGAGAAGAGGCCGTCGACGATTTTACCGCTTTTCGTGCGAACCTGTAGTTCTACATTGCGAATAGAGCCGCGCTCCGCTAATTCTTTGGCAACCAGTTTCTGGGTTTCGACATTCAGGAATAGATTCAGATCTTGGCTGTTTTTTCCCAGGATCTCGTCGCGGTTATACTCCAGGGTTTTAAGAAAGGTCTCATTGACATCGGTAAATATTCTCTCTGGCAGTTGGCTTACCGCCATCAGCGAGGGGTGATTTTCGAATAGTTTGTTAAATTTTTGGAGAGCCTCTTGTTCTGCGGATAGATCCTTGGAAATGCCGAAAATTGACTCCGTGCCGTTCCAGGTGCCGAACCAGATCCTTGTTTCCACAGGCAAAAGCTTGCCGTTTTTGTCAGCCAGAGGCAGAGGGCAAATCTGGCGCTGGCCGGCAAGCATTTCGGCGAAGATCTGTTTAGCCTCCTTTCGCACCATTTCCGGATGGAGGTCTAGGACATCCTTTTCTGCAAGTTCGGTTTCGGTATAGAAAAGCTTTTCTCTGACGGCGTAGTTTGTAAAAAGGATTTTTCCCTGTTTGTCCGTGACAAAAACGAGATCTGTGATCGAGGCAAAGAAGGATTTGAAATTTCTTTCGCTCTCCCTGAGCCTCTCCATCTGTCGCAGACTATTGGTGATATCACTATGCGAACCTGCCATACGCACCGGGATGCCGTTTGGGTCGCGGATCGCTTCGCCGCGCGCCAGAATCCAGCGTAGTGAACCGTTTTTGTGCTTCATGCGATATTTCAGGTTGTAGCGGCCAATGGCGCCAGAGAGGTATTGCTGGAGGTAGTTTTTCACCCGCTCGTGGTCTTCGCTGTGCAAAAGGTTGAAGAAACTCTGGTATTCGTTGTCGATTTCATCATCCTGATAGCCCAGCATCTCCTTCCAGCGGCGCGATAAAAACAGCCGGTTGGTCGTCAGATCCCAGTCCCAGATCCCATCCTGTGTGCCGTTAATGGCCAGCTCGTATTGTTCTTTGGACTCCTTCAGCTTCTGCTGGCTCCTGATTTTGTCTGTGATGTCTCTGGCAGCCGCGTAGATTTTATTGTTCAGTGGGTGGGTGCGCCACTCTATATATTTATATTCTCCGTTTTTGCAGCGGTAGCGGTTGGTAAAGTTGTAAATTGGATAGCTTTTTGAGATTTTTTGGATGGCGTCAAGGGACGATGAAATATCGTCAGGATGAATGAATTCGATAAAATTTTTTGAGATGATTTCCGAGAGGGGATAGCCCAGGAGATTTTCCCACTCTTTGTTGAGTCGTAGAAAAGTTCCGTCCATGGTTGTGATGCAGAGTAGATCCAGATTGACGCTGAAAAAGCCTTCGAGCTCCGAGCTCTTCTCCTTTTCGCTGGTGATATCTGTAAAGATGGTAGTAAAGAAATATTTTTGGGAAGAGAAAGTCTGGATCAGATACCAGCGCCCTAACTTTTCGGAGTATTGTTCAAAGGTTTCACTGCCACCACCAAGAGCGATCCTGCCGTAATTAGCAATCCAATCGAATTTGCTTTCTTCGATTCCCGGGAGTACAGAGCGGACGGTTCTGTGTACTATCTCCTGAGCTTTGAGTCCTGTCATTTTAGCAAAGGCTTCATTGACTTCCAGAAACTCATAATCGACAGGTTTGCCAAAAGAGTCTATGATAATCTTATGGTGTGCATAGGCAAAGGGGGATGACTCAAAGATAGATCGCAAGGAGGGGGTGGAATGGACGTTCATTATTGGCTTCCTGGTTGAATTTTATGTTCATAAAAAAGATTTGGAATTTTTTATGATATACATATTGTGCAGATCTGCATACATTGGTCAATGATTTTTGCAAAAAAATTAATTTTTCAACAAAAATTTATTGCCCAGGTGAAATTTTACCATTTGGCTAATGAGGTTTGTGTTGCTCATTTTCGTTGTGCCAGCTGTGCTGGTGCAGTATACGAAAGCCTTTTTGGTTTTCGTATACTGCAAGGCAATGCCAGCGACGTATACTGCGAAGAAAGAGCTTTTCGCTTTTTCTGGTGCTGTCAGCAGGTCAAACGAAAAGTGCCATCCATGGCACCGTTTGACATGAAAACATCCTGTATTCAAAATGCCTCCTGCATTCCGGAGGGCAAAAATGCTGCCCTGTCAAATCCGGGTCGATTTTTTGCCGTCCTGGCAAAATCGACACTCGACCAATCCTGCTCTTCGCACTCCTCACATCGTGTGAGTCGAAAACCAATTTCTTTTCGGAATAGAATAATTTTTGATTATTCTATTGACTTTCATCATAGACGACAGACCCACCATCCAAGTTTATCGAAGCTTCGATGATTATTGGTATAAACGCTGAGAACCAAAGGATTGCGAGTATATATGGCGCTACTCTGATTTTAACGCAAGGACGACCTGGTTGCGCCCCCCCTTTTTTGCTTTGTACAGGGCCTCGTCAGCGGATTTGGTCAGCTCTTTGATGTCTGATGTGACTTCAGGGTAGATGGTCAATCCAAGGCTGACAGAGAGCCTTAGTTCTGGGCCTTTGAATTTCTTTAAAAAATCAAGGCTTCCTACCTGGATGCGCACATTTTCCGCGATAGCCATTGCCTCTTCCCTATCGATATCCGGTAACAGTATCGTAAATTCATCGCCGCCGTAGCGAGCCACAATATCCTGCGGACGAAAATATTTTTTGAAGACGTTTGCTACCTCAATGATATATTTGTCTCCGATTTCGTGGCTATAGCCTTCGTTGACTTCGCGGAAATAGTCCATATCTGCCATGATCAGAGCAAAGCTTTGCTGTTCGGCTTTGGATCTTTCAAAAATTTTTTCCAGTTCGCTTTCCAGAAAGCGGCGGTTGTAAACTCCGGTCAATTTGTCTGTGACGGCTCTGCGACTGGCCTCCTCGCCCCATTTAACCATTTGTGAAATAAATTTTCCGCTGGCATTGACCCTGCCAGATGTGATATCCAGCATATTTTTCATGATGCGAATAGCCGTATTCGGAGATTCTTTCATAAGATGCAAAAAGTCGTCCTTGTGCAGGGTGTAGATACGACACTCTTCTTTGGCTGTGCAGGTCGCCGATCGCGGAGCGTTTTCAAAGATGGCCATCTCGCCAACAAAATCTCCGCTCTTAATCTCCGCAATCTCCTGCAGAGTTCCATCCGGCATGGGTAGTTTGACTGAGATATTTCCAGATTGGATGATGTAGAGTTCATCCCCGGGCTCCTTGGCGCGAAAAATCGTTGTCTGGCTGTCGAAGGTGACTGGTTTGAGGTACCGAGCAAGCTGTTGCAACTCGGACAGTTTCAGGTTTGAGAAGATCGCAATGGATTTGAGAAATTCGTAGATTTCATCCAAATCGGTTTCAGCGATCTGGATACCGTTGCCGCCCAGTTCGCGCTGGTAAAAGACGCGCGCGAATGCCTTTTCGGCAAGCTCTATCAGGTCGTTCTCATGCTGGGGGTAACAGGCGATGCCGATACTGAAACTTTGCCGTAGAGATTGATTGCCGATGGCCATACCAATATCAAAGCTATTCAGACTATCCAGAAACTGCCTGGCTATGGCTTGCGCCTCTTCCAGACCGCTGTGCGGTAAAAGGACTACGAATTCGTTTCCCCGGAAGCGGATAGCCAGATCCTGCGGACGCAGATTTGATTGGATTCTCGCGGAGATTGACTGAAGTGCTGCGTCGCCGACCTCGTGACCAAAGGTATCATTGATCAATTTGAAATTGTCAGGTTTCATGACAAGGACGGAAAAAAGTTCGCCAAGAGAGGAGAGATTTCGAGTCAACTCATCCTCGAGATAAGCGCGGTTATAGACCCCAGTTAGCTTATCAAAAAACATCTGCTTTTTAATCTCTTCAAGCCAGGATGTTTTTTCTGAGATCAGCTTGTGTGTCTGTCGTAGCCGACTGGCATTGATCGCGATAAGGCGATGGTAAACCTTAGCGAAGATATGGGCATATTCAACGAGTAACTGCTCCAGTTCGCTGTCCGCGCCGGGAAAAACCAGGAGACAGCAGGGGTCGTGCGCCACGCCATTGGCAAGGCGGGACTCCTCCTCAAAAAATTCAAATTCGCCTACAACATCACCGGGAACAAAACGGGCAAGGATATCCTCCTCCTGTTTGATCTCCTGCTGATGTGAAATGGCAATTTCGCCTTGATCTATAATATAAAAACTTCGGCTTTTACTACCCTTGCCAAAGAGAAGTTGGCCTTGTTCCAGGCGCAGCTCGCCGCTGTGTTGAGCCAGCACCTTGATATCATCGATCGGCAGCGTAGAGAAAACCTCGCTGCGGGAGAAGAGTTCGATTTTTCGGTCATGGTTCATATAAGGCAACCAATCTTTCCTGTGAAGCAGTATGGGCTGATGATTTTTACGAATCCGATGGATTTCATCCCCTTGGCAGTATGCTGGTGCTTGCATCTGCGGTCAGGGTATCAAAAAAATATCGTTTAGGTTTCGTCAAGTCAGAGTTGAGAAAGCAAATAGGCAAGCTCATTTTTGGGCCTTCTTCTTTGGGAGTGCAGAATCATTTTCGACTTGACGCCGCACCCGGGTGTAGGATTTTTTGCATGCAAATATTAAGATATTCAAATATGGTTATGTATATATGATTGCGACGAAAACAATTGCCGTTAACGAACAATTTTGTCCCAAAAATCACCCGTGTCCAGCAGTAAATATGTGTCCCCAGGGGGCGATAGTGCAGAAAAATCACTTTAGTGCTCCTAAAATTGATCGGCAAAAATGCACAAATTGCGGGATTTGCACCAAGGTCTGTCCTGTGTTTCAGTGGAAACGCAATTAACGGCACTCTGAAGCAATTCCATTGACATAGTGCTGCCGCGCCTGGACTGACCGAGCCTCTGAGCTGCCAGCAAACCCAGTTAGATCCGCATCGGTAATCAGAGCCATGTACCTTTCCAGAAACTGACGGGAGAGGGGGCGATAGGACCAGTGCCATTTCTCCATCTCATATCCAAAGGGTCTATCTTTGTCCTTTGCCGTATAGGGTTGGCAGAATCCAAATTTAGCCGCGTTTGAACGCAGCCACGTGTAGATTTTTTTCCCCTGGCCATGGTTAAAATAGGCGTTATTCAGGCTATTTAGGTCAAAGTCAGTGCCCCAGTGATGTCGTGATGTGCCGGGCATAGAACTGTAGCGCAGAATGGTCAAAGCTCGTTCCAGTGGTGGGAGAGTGGAAATATTTTTTCCTTCTACAATTCGAGAGCCGTTCCATTTTCCTTCCCATATCGATTTTTGGGCAACAAAATTGCGTGTGGCGGAAATGATGCGCAGGGTAATGCCCTCTCTGGCTGCGGCTGCGTGCATTTTTTGAAAAGCCTGGTAGGCGTCTCTGTGTAGATACATGGGATAACTGCGGCCGAGATACTTTGGGTGAACTTTGCGAAAGTCCGGATGTTGCTGGGGAGAAAACTTTCCCATAAGTAAATTTTTCTCCGAAACGGTTTGCGCTGTCTTGCCTCCAGTCGATAGGGAGATCAGAAAAAACGTAATAAATAGCAAGCTGGTAAATGTGGCAGTTTTTTTACGAAAATGAGTCATATATTCTTCTCTATCTGATTAAACGGTAAAGGAGTAGACCAGAAGATCCTGCTTCCAGACGATATCGGGATAGCCAGGTATATCGATGTGAACCTTGAGACTCCAGAAGATAAAATCTGGTATAGAAGGGATCATCGCCTCGATCCTTATCGCGTGCAGAATTTCTGTATGACCTGTTGGATTCGCTGTGACGATAGTGTTTTCCCGGATCTTTTCTTCTTTCAAAAACAGGGTATTGCGTATTAATTTCTTTCCTTTGCTGAATTTCTCTTCGGCTTCCAATACAAGATGAATCTTGTTGATGGGAATATTTTTTTTATGGTGTAGCCGGATAACGATGGGAATCGATTCTTCGAATATCCATTGGCGTCGCGGAATAAAGATTGAGTATTTCTGGACAATCTGGTAGCGTAAAAAGCTACGCACAGCAAAGAACCCCCCACCTGCCGCGACCGCCACGGGAATGAGAATAGGGAGGCTTGCGATTGTTAATCCGAACAGTACGAAAAACGCAATCCAGAATTCCGGTCTGGATAGAAGTTTTTTCCAAGAAAAACTGCCTTGCTTGGGGACGGGCGATATGGGGATGATGTCGTTCAGGTTTTTTTTGCCCAGATAGGCAGGTTTTATTTTCAGGTCGTAATAAAAAGTTTCGTCGAATGCCCAGGCCAGATCCAGGTCAATTTTCCAGCGGTACTTTATTTTCAATCTGTTGCCGCTAAAGGTTATAGGTGTATCCGCCGGAATCTGAAAAGGGATATTCACGGTATGGCCAACCATAGCCGAACCCTCAGGCAGGGATGCTTCCAACTCCAGAACCGTTTTATCCGCGAAGCGCTGGGAAACCATGAGCAGCCGAACAGTTATTTTTCTTAATTTTTCCAGATGCTTATGGAGCGTTAGCTGGATTTGCCCCTTTTGGCCTGGGCAGTAGGAAAATCTGTCCGGTGTGAAAGTAATGATAGCGTTTTTTATCATGGGAGCCTCCTGGGCGCATCTTGCCGTTTCCGGGCAAGCAGTAGGTTGGATCTGTTTTTACCTTTAATGATACCGTAACCAAAGCTAAAAGGGAGCGGTTCTGCTCCTTTGTGTCGGTATGCAGCTTGTAAATCCTGCTGTACATGAAAAATAGTGCCCTCGATAGGAAAGCGAATATAGATTCCATAAAAAGCGATGTCCCAAATTTTTGGGTCAAAAAAATGGTAGGGAAAACCTGAGTCGTCCTGGACAACCGTTTCAGCTCTCGCAAGTAGAAAGCGTCCGGCTTGTTCAAAATTTTTCATGTGAAAAAGATAAACTGCTGACTTTAAGATGAGATGGGAAAAGGATTTTTTTGAAAAAAAATGACCCAGCGCATTGTCGGCAGTCGCAATCTGATTGCCCAAACGCTGTTTCAGGTAAAGTAAACGCTGTCTTTTGCCTGTGTCTGGCCGCACAAGAGAAAACTCGTATCCGTCTCTTGACCCGCGCGCAAAACCTCCCCGTTTATCCGGTTTAGATGAGATGGTACCGTCTGGCTCCAAGGTAATTTCCCGGATATCTTCGATGACGATACCCATGCGCGTTATGAAAAAAATGAGCCTGGGAAGTATTCCAGAAAAATGTTTATGGGAAAAATAGAGTCTCATGTTTTTGCTCTGGAAATAGTTGCGCGCGCCATACGAGTAGAGCGAGGCGTGGAGCGCATTGAGTTCACTCCCGAGAACGGTGGCGCTAAGTTGGGCAATCTCATCCAGATGTCCTGGATCTTCCAGGGCGATCATGGTATAGGTAGCGGCCTCCGGATACATCAGTGCCATATTGATAAAATCGGCGCCGCTTAGGGGGTAGAGAATATGGGCATTCTGCTCCAAAAGTGAGAGGCTGCGGCGCCAGGATTGAATGGGTTGAATATTCTGAGATTGAATCTGCGTCCAGAGCTGATCCGCCTTTTTTACATATTTCTGATATGGGGCCGATTGCTGAACTCCGGCAAACCTGGTGCTGGGAACCCCACTTAGCAGTCGCGCAATCTCCGGCCATGGTGAGACTCTCTGGGTTGCCGCCTGGGGTGGATTGGCGCTGTTTTTGCAGCCGACACTTTGCAGTACCAGCAGAACAAAAATGAAAAAGGTAGCCCTTGGATTAAAACAGTTAGGTCTCTTGGCAGAATGGGTCATAGCGGATTGTATCCTTATCCGTTCGTGTGGTTTCGCCAAGTTTTACAGAACCAATTTTTTCTGTATAGGAAAAAAAGGTTTTCATCGCGGGCCTGGTTTGAGAGTAGGCGAGTAGGCAAAGAGACCTTGATTATGGCAGAAAGAAGTTATAACAGAGCGAATGCAACGATCATTGGAATTGCTGGCACCCGCGGGCAGCCTAGAGAAATTAAAGATTGCCCTGGCTTATGGGGCGGACGCGGTCTATCTTGGTGGGCAGGAGTTCAGTTTACGAACCCGTTCACAAAATTTTTCCATGGCTGAGATCCGCGAAGGCATTGAGTATGCCCACTCGCTGCAGCGTAGGGTCTATTTTACATTGAACATCTATGCCCATAATCGTGATATCGAATCTATGCCTGCCTATATCGAAGAGCTAGCTGCCATGCATGTGGACGCGATGATTGTCAGCGACCCAGGTGTGTTGCGCCTAGTGCATCGGTACGCTCCCAAGGTGGCAGTGCACCTGAGTACACAGGCAAATACCACCAACTGGGAGAGCGCTCTCTTTTGGCAGGATCTGGGTGTTGAGCGCCTCATTTTGGCAAGGGAGTTAACCTTGTCAGAGATTCGGGAGATTCATCAGAACGCTTCTATTGACTTGGAGGTGTTTGTACACGGAGCGATGTGCATGGCATATTCGGGGCGTTGTCTTTTGAGTAATTTCATGACGGGACGCGATGCCAACCGAGGCGATTGCGCGCAATCGTGCCGCTGGGAGTATGCGGTCATGGAAAAGTTGTCCCGGCATAATGAGTACTACCCCATCGAGGAAGATGGCCGCGGGACTTATGTGTTTAACTCCAAGGATCTCAATCTCATCCGGCATCTTGGCGCTCTGGCGGACTCTGGAGTTTTCTCCTTTAAGATTGAGGGGCGGATGAAGAGTATTTTTTACGCCGCAACCATCGCACGCGCCTATCGGGAGGCCTTGGACGCTGTCGCGCAGGGAACCTGGAGTGATGAGCTGGCGCTTCGATTGGATGAGGAGCTTGGGTTGGTAAGCCATCGGCGGTATACAACAGGATTTCTGTTGGATCCCAGCGGCCAGGACGCGGTGTACCAGGAGAGCTCCTCGTATATTCGCAAGGGTCAATTTCTAGGAAGAGTGATCCGTCAGGAGGGAGATCAGGCTCTGGTGGAGGTGCGAGGGAAATTTAAGAGAGGGCAAACTATAGAGATAATGGGTTGGCGGCTTGCGGACGATCAGAGTCTGGTGGTGGATTCCATTGAGGATGAAGCCCGTTTGCCGATCCATTTTACCAAACCGAACTCCCTGGTCTGGATACCGGTCACCAGACCAGTACAAGAAAATTTTCTTGTACGTAGCAGGATTTGATCTAAAAAACAAAAAAAAGTACTGCGGCAATGCGCAGCAAAAGCTTACTATTTTTAGTTGTCACATGCTTTTCCAGCAAGAATTGTAGCATGCCGTCCTCTATTAACCTACAAATGCCAACTGGTCCAGTTTTCGAGGGCTTCCCGTTCGGTGATAATCTGGTTGTTGGGATGGGCCGGATCGGTATAACCAAGATTTACACCAAGTACGATTTTGCGTTCTGGCGGCAGACCAAGCAGCTTGCCTATTTCCTTATAGCAGCTTGTTGTTTTAGCCTGGGGAACTGATTGAATCCCGAGATTTTCAGCGGCCAGCATCAACGATTGGGCAAAGGAGCCTACATCCAAAACAGACCACTCATTGAGTTGTTCATGGATATGGATGTAGATACCTATCGGAGCGTTATAGAACCAGCGGCTATAGGCATCATCAGGAAAGACCCGTTTGGATCTAGCGCGTGTTTTTAAGATGATCTGTTGATGGGGTTCAGGCCAGCTATCCAAAAGATTAAAGGGGCGCTCCATGTTCCCTTTTTGTTGAGCATCCTCCAGAATCTGGGCGATCTGGCCCATTTTATCCCGGCCAATGAGGCAAACCTGCCAGGGTTGATGGTTCAAGGTGCTGGGAGCCTGACTGGCCTGGGTCAAAATAGTTTCCAGGTCCTGTCGGGATACCTCCCTTTCCAAAAACCACCGTTTGCTTTTGCGTTTGTAAATCAGCTCTGAAAATTCCATGTAACTCTCCGTATGTAGAATGGTTGGATCAGGAGCGTTTGTCCAGGATTTGGTTCCATTTCACCAGGCTCTCCTTCTGGGAGAGAAAAAGAGATTCTGTCTCGCCTTCAACGGTTACGCTAACGATACTGTCTCCCTGGCGAATGGCGTTGACAACCGCTAAATCTTCCTCGCCAATCACAGAGCCAAAGACCGTGTGTTTGCCGTCCAGCCATGGAGTGGGCACATGTGTGATAAAAAATTGACTTCCATTGGTACCTGGACCTGCATTTGCCATGGAGAGGATGCCCGGACGGTCATGTTTTAGATCTTTGCGGCACTCATCTCCAAAATGGTAGCCTGGACCGCCTGTACCTGTGCCCAACGGACAGCCTCCCTGGATCATAAAATCGGCAATCACTCTGTGAAATGTAAGACCATTGTAGTACCCCCGTTTTGCCAGGTTGACAAAGCTTGTTACTGTCATGGGTGCCTTTTCAGCGAACATATTCAGCTTGATATCGCCCCGGTTTGTTTTGATGGTAACTCGAATTGATTCCATGCTTTTCTCTTTCTTCAATAAATTTTAAAAATGATTCCTTAAAAAAAAATTTCTGTATCCCCAAAGTGATCATGCGAAGGGCACTTTTTTTGCAATTTATGTCCTGTCAAGATAAGATTCCTCAGGGTTGAATTTGGTACAACTCCTTGATAAGGAAGCTCCTCGGCTTTTCCGGCAAATAGAGCAGGGAAATCTGTTTTCCTGGTTGGCATATCTCCAGGATCCTATCCCTGTTTTTTTTCTGCATTCTTAGATCCAGGTGTATCTTTTTACCAGAGATAAAAAAATAGCAACGCAGTTGGTCTGCCCGGATCGTTTTCGTTTCCTGGAGCGGGCAATCAGCCAGGATACCCCTTTTCAGAATATCGCGTAGCAACGCGGATCTACTTCGCATCTGTATGATCGCCCAGGCCAGTACAGCAATGAAAAAGGCATCCAGCAACAGTAATTTCTCGATGGGATTGTTTTCTGTCGTTAGTCCAAAAATCAGCAATAGAGAAAAAATGGCTGTCCCGATGAAAAAGATTATCGACATAACCTTGAGGTAGTACAACCGGAAATCAATGGAAACGAGAAGCTTGTTTTGCTCGCCTGCCTTCATGACGTGACTCCGTTACTGACCCTGTTTTTTTGCGATGAGAAACAGGAGCGCGCCGGCGGCAACGATAAGTACACTGACCAGTGCTCCCAGACCTGTGTAGGCAAGACTGGAGTAGAGCATAAAAGTTGTTATCACCACGAAAAGAGCGGGTAAAACAGGATAGAGGGGAACCTGAAAGGGACGCGCCCTCTGGTTGTCGCGGCGCCGCAGAACAAAGAGGGAGATTCCGGTCAGGGTGAAGAAAAACCAGAAGGCAGGCGAGGTATAATCCACCATGGTAGATAAACCATCTTTGCGCCAGGAACCAAACAGAATCAGCGCTATCGTTATCGCTCCCTGTAGAACCAGCGCTCCTGTCGGAGTCTGGTTTTTTTCATGCCACTGGCTCATAAAGCGAAATAGTGGGTAATCTTGAGCCAGGGCGTAGTTACTGCGCGCTCCGGTTATGATCGTGGCATTCGTGGTGCTGAGCGCGGCTAAGATTAAGGTCAGGCTGATAAAGAAAGAAAATTCTTTTCCTAAAGAGAGCTCGACCAGGCGTTGGGGGGCATCAAAGGATGCCATCTGTTTTAATCCCAACTTGCTCAGCAGAGCGAGATTGACAAGCAGGTAGATGATGGTGACAGATCCAATGCCGACGACCAGAGCGCGAACCATGTTTTTGCCTGGCTCTTTTAGTTCAGCGGAGACATAAGCCGATTCATTCCAGCCTCCAAATGTCAGCAGTACAAAGACCATTGCCATGCCAAAACCGGAAACATTGGTCGCACCGCTCGCGCTCTCCGAGGCTGCAGGGGCGAATAGCGCGGCTATCACCAGAAGCAATAGGCCGGCGTATATCAGGATTGTCAAAATATTTTGAATTATTTTACCCTGGCGGATTCCGGAATAGTTGAGGGCGGTAAGCAGGATCACAACCAGCAGTGCATACACCGCTGCTGATGCGGAGCCAAAAGAGTAGTATTTTACAATTTCGTCCCCAATCACAAAGGCCATTAGAGCCATGGAGCCTGGCTGGATAATCAGCATACGCGTCCAGGCAAATAAAAAACTAAGGGGGGAGCCAAATGATTTCTGTAGATAAAAGTAATCGCCGCCGCTGTGCGGGTAGGCGCTTGCCAGTTCGGCGTAGGTCATTGCGCCAATAAAGGAAACAGCGCCTCCTAAAACCCAGACAAGTATCAACATAAAATCAGATCCGACATTCATGGCTACCAGCGTTGGAAACTTAAAAATGCCAGCTCCAATGACAATGCCAACAATGATGGCGGTTGTATCCCAGAGAGATAAATTTTTTTCTGGTTTGTTGGTGTTCATAGTAAAGAAAGGTTCTCCGTAATTTAAGAAAATTGGTAATAAATGGTTAGACAGCCTTGCGAAGCAGCAGATTCTGGAAGTCAGACTCTGAAACAGGAGGAGAGTAATAATATCCTTGCAGGTAGTCGCAGCCAAGATCTGTCAGGATTTTTCCGTGTTCTTCCTTTTCGATGCCTTCGGCAACTGTTTGCATCTGGAAGTGACGAGCCAGTTCTAAAAATATTTTTACAATAGATTGATTGCGGGTGTTGGTGTGTAGATCGTAAATAAAAGATCTGTCAATTTTTAGTGTCTGGATAGGTAGGCGATTGAGGTAGGCCAGGGAAGAGTATCCAGTGCCAAAATCGTCAAGTGCTATGCGTATTCCGGTATCCTTGATTTCGTGCAACATTTCGATAAACTTTTTTTCATAAATAATCTGAGTCTCGGTGATTTCCAATTCAATATTTTTTGGGGACAATTTATGTATATTGAGGATCTTCCCGACTAGAGGGACAAAATCTTTTCCCGAAAGCTGGACAGGGGAGATGTTAACGGCAACAGAAAGATTTTGACCGAGCAGCTGGTTGATCATTTTTGTGAAGGAGCAGGCCTGATCCAGAACAATCATACCTATTTCATGGATTAATCCTGTCTCCTCCGCGACAGAGATAAAATCGGAAGGCAGAATTGTGGAGCCGTCGCTATCAATCCAGCGAACGAGAGCCTCCATGCCGCCGATGACTCCTGTGCGACTGTTGATTTTTGGCTGGTAGAAGACCTTAATTTCATCGTAAAGCAGCGCGCGTTTGAGTCTATTTTCAAGGTTCAGGCGTTTCGAAACAATACGGGTGATGTTTTCTGAGAAAAATTGACATTGGTTGCGGCCGTTGTTCTGCGCAATCTGGAGGGCTGACAGTGCGCGGTCGAGAACATTGGTGGAGAGTTTGTCCTCTGGATACACAGAGTAGATACCCACACTTAATGAAATATAGTGCCCTTCATTGCCGATGAGAAATGGTTTGAGCATCTGGTTTTGGAGAATCTGGATATGAAAAGCTAGATCTTCCTGACGCTGGAATCCATGAATAAAAAAAGCGAATTCGGCAACTTGAATGCGGCTGAGGCTGTTGGATATCTGCGGAATTTTCTTTATTCTGTCAGAAATAATTTTTAATAGCGCTTCAGCGGCAACCATTCCGTGGCTGTTATAAATTGTGCGAAAATTATCAATGCCGATCGCGATTACCGCAAGAGAGGAGTTCTCTGTGAATTGATCCAGAAAAACCTGCAACCTGTCCAGGAAAAATTCACGCGTTGGCAAGTCGGTCACAGCGTCTGTATTGCGCGCCTTTTGAAACTGCTCCTTTATCATATTTAGGCTGAAAATATCATTGGTCATATAGAGGCTCATCAGAGTTACGATCAGCACAAAGGCAAACTCCGTCAGGTAGACCGCGCGGATATGGAAGATTACGTTGGCAAGATCAGCTAAAATCATGATGTAGAAAATGGAAAAGCTTATCAGGAGAACCTTGTTGCTTCTGCGTCTTGTCGCGCGAAAATCAAGGATGATCATATAGAAAAAGAGCAGGTAACCAGCCATAACTAGCGCGAAAAAGAGATAGGACCAGATGTTAACATCTGCATGGAGAAACCAGATTTTGTCTCCCCAGAAAAAATCATGAGGTATCATTCCTTCGATGCTGGAAAAGGTCAGCGTCGTTGGATGGAGGAGGCGCGCCAGTATGAAAATCGTAAATAAAACGGAGTAGACAATCAGGGTCTTGCGAATTTTTGTAGCAGTAAAATGGTAGAGAAAGAGGCACATGCTGATCATAAAAATCGCTTCGGCGGCTATCTGGATTTTGAGGTAGATAAAGTATTCGTCGGTATAGGGGGTGTTGTATTGCAGCAGGGTCATAAAGATATAGCCTGCCGCGCCGAGACTGAGAAAACTGAAAAATAGATAGACGCGCTCTCTTTGAAATCGTATAGCGATCAGAAAGTGGGTAAGAAACGCGACAATGGCAAAACCGGTCAGCACGCTTAATGCTATGGATATTATACCCATGTCGACAACCTGTGATAATGCTGCATTGTGATTCCAGTAAAGTACAAATAAAGAGCGAAGATTTCTCAGGATAGATTATATATAGAATAAAATCAAGGCAATTATCCTTTTGATAACGGAAAAAGGTGACGCAAAAGAGAAAAAAAACCGCTTGCCTTCCAGGTTTCGCATACCAGAATCGGATCTCCGGCTGCCATAAACTGTTTGCATTGGACTTTGTGCCAAAAGGACGTTGGTAATACCACGACCTGGCATTACCCGATGCAAGGCAATGCCATGCAGTCAGGACATCCTGCAACCCTTTATGCCAAGGTCGAAAAAGACGCGGTTATGGCATTGCCCAACCGGTCACTTGTACTGAGCTTGTCGAAGTAAATCTTGTGCTGAGTTCATCGAAGCATCGATGCTTATTGGTATAAAAAGGCAGAGAATGATTTCTATTGTGAAATGTCTCCCTAAGTATTCTTATGTGGCAAAAAAAATTGGAACGCTGGTTTTATACCTCAGCCGGTATTCTTTCGCTGCTCTCCCTGGTCATCTACTATGGTTTTCACCTGAGCCGAGAGCAATTTGTCACTTTGATTCTTGTGAATGAAATTCTCGTCTCTTTTTTTTTCCTGCGATTGATTTTGCGATTTGTGCTCGCTAGATTTTCCCGGACATTTCTAAAAGAGAATAGAACCGAGGCAATATTGGTTTTCCTGCTTTTGGTAACTTTTGTTGCTGATCTAATCTTTGAGGATTTCCATCTTGGGCCGGCTCACTCCCGTCAACCTGGTTCCCCGTTTTCTCATATCTACTTTCTCTATTTTCAGATTTTCATCCTTTATCACGGCATCCTGGCTCTGGCAAGCAGTCGTCATCGGTGGTTGTTTATTTCGTTTGATCCAGCAAAGGTTTTGGTGTACTCATTTTTGCTTTTTATTCTCATCGGTACGGTGTTACTGAAATTACCACGGGCTACTGTTTCACCGATATCGTGGATCGATGCCCTGTTTATCTCCACCTCTGCGGTGTGTGTGACTGGTTTAAGCACGGTAAATGTCGCGCAGCAGTTCACCCTCCAGGGTCAAATGATTATTCTGGTGTTGATTCAGATCGGTGGATTGGGAATTGTTACCCTAACCAGTTTTGCTGCTTTTTTTTCCCAAAGGGGAGTACGTTTAAAAGAGCAGTTTCTGCTCATGGAGATACTTGATAACAGTGACATGGGTGGATTGCGTAGAATGTTGCGGCTTGTATTGACCGTTACCTTTGGAATGGAGTTTCTTGGCGCGGTTCTGCTCTTTATTTTTTGGCACAACCATGGCGGATTCACAACGGAAAGCTCTTTTCTGCAGCAGCTATTCTACGCCCTGTTTCACTCCGTAAGCGCGTTTTGTAACGCCGGCTTCAGCATCTTTCCCAATGGCTTGGAGGAGATTGGTTACGCAACGAACTATCCCGCTTTGATTGTGGTAATGATGTTAATTGTGATCGGTGGGCTTGGTTTTTATACCTGGAATGATATCCTCTATGCTAGGCATAAATCGCTGCAAACAAAGCTTGTTTTAATGACGACAGCCTTTCTATTGGTTGGCGGGGCTGTTTTTATGATGATAACAGAATTTTATTATGGCAGGAATATGGATTCGCTGGGTAGACTTTTTTTTGTCTCTATGTTTAACAGCGTTACCGCGCGCACAGCCGGTTTTTCCATAGAAAATATAGCTAACCTGGCCTATCCGACTATGTTTGCCATGCTGCTGTTGATGTATATCGGCGGCTCTCCCGGCTCTACAGCAGGTGGAATCAAGAATACAACCTTTGTGATGCTGGCAAGTGGATTGGTTTCGTTTGTGCGGGGCAAGGATCGCGTAGAGCTGGGATGGCATACTTTGCCAATGAATACCATGCGGCGGGCCTTTGTTGTGTTGAGTACCTCGATTTTGGTTATGTTTGTAGCTCTGTGGGCGCTGACCTTTACGGAAAAGCTGCCTTTGCACGATCTTCTGTTTGAGGTGGTCTCTGCTTTGGGTACAGTTGGGCTAACCAGGGGGATAACGCCACAGCTCTCCGACGGTGGAAAAATAATATTGACAATCGTCATGTTTTTGGGACGGATCGGTTTTTTTACTATCGCTATCGCGTTGGGTAAATCGGAACTGCAGGCTGACTATAAATTTCCAGAAGCGAATATATTGGTGGGTTAATTATGGCTAAGGACGGAAAATATGTTGTCATCGGGATGGGGACATTTGGTTATCAAGTCGCCCATACGCTAAAATCAAGAAAAGCGGATGTTGTGGTGATCGATAAGGATATTCGCCGTATCCATGAAGCCCAGGCTGAAGGTTTCCGTTATGCGGTGCAGCTTGACTCAACAGATCCGGTCAGCCTGGCGCGTTTTGTTCAGACAACAGATCACGCGATCATCGCCATGGGCGAATCTTTTGAGGCCAATATCTTGACGATAGGCATTTTAAAAGAGCTTGGCGTAGAAAAAATTTACGCCAGAGCTGTATCCGATATACAAACAAAGATCCTGAAGCAGCTCGGGGTAAGTGAGATTTTATTCCCTGAAAAACAGGCAGGTGAGCGATTTGCCCTGAAGGTTCTTTTTGAGGGTGTTCTGTTTATGGAAGAGTATCAGGCCGGCATTTTTATCGGCGAAGTCAAAGTACCTGAAAAATTTTTTGGCAAGAATATTCTGGAGCTACAGATTCGTAACGAATATCAGATCAATATTATCGCCATAAAGGAGCTTGGCAGCAAGGAGTCTGGCGGCAAAGATCCTTCCAGGGATGTAATCCATCCAATTGGTTTTGAAAGAATCCAGCTTACAGAGGGTCACTCAATGATTGTTGTTGGCAAGGAAGAGCAGATTGAAAAATTTATTCTTGAATCCAATTAACCAGAGATAGCCCTCTCCTCACTGTAGAGTCACGGAGATTGCAAATTGTTAAATTTTTGTTAGAAGACAAGGTTGTTATAAACTTCGAAACTTGTAAAAAATTTTTTTTTTGAAATTTTATTACTAATTTGTTGCAAAGCATTTCAGAATAGTTAAGATTTCCTGCCAGTATTGAACATTTCAAATAAATTCACGGCGATAGCTTCCCTTGGTATCTTCGAATTCCATTTGAATTGCAGTAATGAGGATTCTGATATGAAAATGATGCAATCAATCAAAGATCTTTCCATTCAGAGAAAGATAACGCTTCTGGGTTTTCTGGCTATAGCTTCCTTTGTACTTATGCTATTTTTGATTGTCATTCCACGGGTTGAAAACACCTTGATGGAGCAAAAGAAATCGCTGCTGCAAAATATCGTTTCCGGGGCATTGTCCACAGTGGCTGAAATTCATCAAAAACAGTTAAATCAGGAGCTGACACTAGCGCAGGCTCAGACGCTGGCAAGGGGTTTAATTGAGAGGTTCCGGTACGGAGAGGACGGTAAGGATTATATCTGGATTAATGATTTTCATCCTACCATGATTATGCATCCATTTGTGCCAAAGCTAAATGGTACTGATTTGAATACCTACCAGGACAGAAAAGGCAAAAAGCTATTTGTGGAAATGGCCAATGTATGCAAAGCCCACGGACAGGGTTTTGTTGAGTATATGTGGCAGTGGAAGGATGACGCCACAAAAATTGTTCCCAAACTTTCGTTTGTCAAGGTATTTCAACCCTGGGGGTGGATTCTGGGAACAGGTCTTTATATTGAAGATGTCAGAGAGGAAATTTTTCAAATCAAGCTGATGATTACCGCATTTATCATCGGACTGAGCTTGATTCTCTTTTTTGTAATCTTTCGCCTGGCTCACCAGATAGCAGCTTCGATCAAAAATACAGTAAGCGCTATGGATCAACTTGCAGATGGTGATCTACAGATTAAATTGGCGAGTGACCGTAATGACGAGACAGGTCAGATGCAGAAAAAAATGGAGATCATGGTGGAAAAAATTTCTTCACTAATTGGCTCCATCGTCTTGTCGGCTCATCATTTTGTGACGGCCAGCCGCGAAATTAAGGCTGGTTCTTTTCAGCTTTCTCAGGAGGCGACCCAGCAGGCTGCCTCCATTGAAGAGATATCATCCTCGGTGACCCAGTTGAACGCCCAGGCAAAGAGCATTCTGGAGATGATCAGCTCAGCCAATCACAACAGCTCCAATATCTATGAAAATGCGCAGAAAGGTAGAGATCAGCTCTCCAGTCTGACGCAGGCCATCCAGGAGATCAGCTCGTTCTCTGGCAGCATTGTCAAGATATTGAAAACAATTGATGAGATAGCCTTCCAGACTAACCTCCTTGCTTTAAATGCAGCCGTAGAAGCGGCCAGGGCAGGGCGATATGGCAAAGGGTTTGCGGTAGTGGCTTCAGAAATCAATAATCTATCGAAGCGGAGCGCTGATGCGGCCAAGGAGTCAGCGGAAATCATAGAGGAGTCTTTGCAGAAGGTAGAACATGGAAAAAAAATTGCGGAAGAAACAAAGTTGACCTTTTTGCGAATTGTGGATGAGATTGAATTATCCACAAAGTCTCTAGTCGAGATCTCCGTAGCCAATGAGGAGCAGACCAAAGGGATAGACCAGATCAATATGGGTATGAGTCAAATTGATAAAGGTACCCTGCATATTGCCTCTCTCTCCGAAGAGAACGCCTCCGCTAGTGAAGATTTAAAGCAGCACGCAGATTCTCTGATCGAGCAGGTTTCTGTCTTCAAGCTGCGGGAACAAGGGTCGAAGGTGATTCCTCTTTGATGGTTCTGAAAGAGCGATTAGATCGTTACTCCTCTTCAGGGAGGGTCGATTTCTGGCCGGACTCCGTTTCCCATTGTTTGATCATTTCACCCATTTTCTCATGGATATCCCGGGTTTTTTCAATCAGATCGGCAGGAAAGGATTTACTGGCTCTGCCGTGCCCGAACATTCTACCAAGGATGCGCCTGCTGCGGTCAAAGGTGAGAATCCGTTTTGCCATATCGGGTTCGGATGCTCCAAACTTGTACACGACAAGGCCTACCAGGTACTGGAGACCCTCGTATCCCCAATCTTTATCGGAATCAGGACCAAACCTTCCAGCCCCTTCATATTTCTCCTTACCCGTCTGAAAGATTTCCAGAATACCGCTGTAATTTTCGTACGCTTTTTTATAAAAAAAGGCGACAACATTTTTATAAGGCAACTGAGGGTAGATATCGACCATATCTGAAAAGAGCCAGGCTGCCCGCAGGGAAAAGAGACCTTTCTTAAAGGTAGGGGCAACATCGGGACCGCGAAAATTATAGCAGTCAACAGCGAGAAGGTAGCTGGCTGCACCCAATTCAAGGTTCCGGTTTTTTTGAAAATCGATATGACCTGTAGGGCCAACTATTTTTTCCAGGGATTTTTGGCGAGCCTGGATCGTTGACTTTAGTTTTGTAATCTCGTCCGCGTTAAGCTTGTTCCACTCGGAAGCAGTCGATGAGTAGAGGCAGTGGGGGCATACAAGCATGGAATAGGCCTGGGGATAGACCTTTCCAAATTTGGGGCTCTCCTTGTAGAGTCGGCGCAACTCGTCTGTAAGCCTGTCAGCAATCAATCGTCCGCCACCCTGGCGCAATACCTCTTCGTTATGTATGCCGCCGCAGACAGGACATTTGGTCTCCTCTTTTTTACGAAAGCTTAGTTGGTTGCCCTGGTCAGTCATCCTGGATACCTCTTTCCTTAGGATAAAGAGAGATTAACGGATTCAATTCCTTCGTATAAGCCTCTTCCTTTGGCAAAGGTGAGGTCGAAAAGCGTATTGCCCGAAAGGATTATGTCACACCGTTGTATATCTCTTTTGTCAAGACTTTTTCATCATGGTCAGATTCTATCGATTAGCTGCGGTAGATGTCGCTATCCAGAAAACCGCGAAATCCGGGGTCTTCGACTATCCAGTAGTCAACAGGAAAGCCGAAATCGCGACTAAGATCAAGAAATTTTTTACATTCGGCGTACTGGCCGGTGGCTGCATAGAGAGAGGCCAGATTGTAGTAAACCAGCGGTCCTTTTTGCAATTTGAGGCTCTCTCTGAAAGAGGCAAAGGCTTCCCTGTATTTTTTGCGTTTGCGGTAGAGAAGGCCAAGGTTGAGATGAATTACACTGTTTTTAAAGCTCAGTAGAGCCGCTTTTTGCAGGGCAAAGAAGGCCTCCTCTTCTCTGCCGGTAAGGTACTGGAGCAAAGCTTGATCATTCAGATAGACATCGTTACCAGGAAATCTGCGAATTAGTTTATCCATTAATATCATTGCCCGGTTATAATTTTGCGCCTTGATCATAGCATAGGCTTCCTGGTGATCTGCGGTATAGGATTTACCGCCCTCTTCTGAATTGCTGAATATAGGTTCCCACGGCGCGCGGTTTAGGAAGTGGTTGCTGGCCTCAATCCGCCGAATTCCGCCTGGCTTTTTGGGTTCTGCAGCACTTTTTCGCTGCTCAGGAGAGAGGGCAGATCCCATGGAACTGGGAATTTTTTGGATATCTAGACTCTCTTTGACCTGGATATCCAGGTTTTGGGAAGAGGGAGTGCTTTTAGCGGAATAGATGCCCTTTTTCAAACGATCCAAAAACGGCATTGCCGAAAAACCTTTGTGAGCCGCCCTTGCAGGTGCGATCTGTCTGTCAAAGGAGACTCCATCAGCATAATCTTCCAAAAACGATACAAAGCTTTTGTGAGGCGCATACCTATTCCGCATAAACCAGAGCAGGATCCAGATTCCTGCGCCAATCAGAAATAGGGCGCTCAATGTAAAACCCAGAAACCTCTCCAACAGGTAAAAGAGAAAAAAGAATACCAATCCGGCGAGAAAACTGATTATTATTTTGTAAATCTGCTCTTTATCCATCGTGAGCCATACACATTTTTTTAAGGTATTGAAAAAAACATATTTGATCCGCAAAAAGCCATAGATGCGGAATCTCTCGCTGATTGCAAATCAATTATGTCCCTCCTTTGTGCTTCTGTTTTGTGATTTCTGGCATACCTCGATATATTTTCATTGACGGAAAATAGGCTCATTTTATTTTATGCTCCCTTTTCCTGTCAGCACGAGCAAGATCAGGTCAAGGTACAATAAAATTTGCTATTCTATTTTCTGTAAATCTAAGTATTAAGTAAAGGATTAGAGAAACGGTATGGATCATAAGGGACCGAAAGTTAAAATTTCCCGCAGGCTTGGGATTGCCATTACACCCAAGGCAGCTAAAATTATGGCAAAAAAAGCCTACGGCCCAGGTCAACAGGGACCAAACAAGCGTCGTTCTGCTGGAAAAATGTCCAACTTTAAACGCCAGCTTTTAGAAAAGCAAAAATTAAGAGCGCAGTACCATATCAAAGAGAAGCAGATGCGTATTTATTTCGCCAAGGCATCTGCTAAAGAGGGTAATACTGGGGATAATTTGATCCAGATGCTCGAGCGCAGGCTGGATGCCTTTGTTCTCCGTTGCGGATTGGCGAAGACCATCTATGCTGCACGGATGCTGGTGGCTCATGGTCATATTTTGGTCAATGGGAAGAGAGTCGATATTCCATCCTATTTGATTCGACTCAATGATGTTGTATCTGTAAAAGAGAACAGCCGTTCAATGCCTATCTTTGCTGAATCTCTGGCTTCCGCTGCGGCTATTCCTTACCTTGAATTGAATAAAGATGCCCTGGAAGCAAAAATGACCAGTTTGCCCAATAGAGAAGATGTGCCGATTATTTGCGAGATCCCGCAGGTAGTCGAGTTTTATTCCAAGTAACAGTTTCAAAGCAGCTTCGGGGTGTACCTCTGTATGCACCGAAGCTGCTTTTTCCCTCTATTTTTTCCCTCGTTAGAAGATTTAATCCTTGAAATATTAATTTATCATTTTTGATGTATCAGTAGAGAAATCCTGATATAGGGGGGACTGCATCATGTCTGTCATAAAAAAAAATTGGTTATTGCCTTTGCTGTTGCTCTTCGCGTTGCCAGCCGTAGCGGAAGATTTTTCATCGGTTACCGGTTTTTGGAAAACCATTGATGATGAAACCGGCGAGGCTAAATCCATCGTCAAGATTTACGAAGAGGGCGGGGTTGTCAAAGGGAAGATTGTCAAACTGCTCCAGAATCCCGATGCGGTATGCTCTCAATGCAGCGGTTCTCAAAAGGATCAGCCTATCCAGGGGATGGTGATTATCTGGGGAGTACAAGAGCTCAACGAAAAAAGCGGTTATATTTTGAATCCCAAGAATGGAAAGGTGTATAAATTACAGCTTTTTCGCCAGGGGGCAGATTTAATGGTGCGCGGGTATATCTCTCTTTTTTATAAAACACAACGTTGGCTTCCTGCCAGCAGACCCTGATTTTATTACGAACGAAAACCGATGATTGCCAGCGCTTACCGACATATACGCAGATCCTACTGGAGGAGAATTAAAGGAAAGCCTTTCTTTTCTCTGGATCAGGCTCGATGTCACTGGATCGACACCCCATCCAAGCTGCGCCGGATCCTGCCCCGTTTGTTAAAAGAGAAGGAGCTGGCAATCGACACAGAGACCAATAGCCTGTACGCATACCAGGAAAGGGTCTGTCTGGTGCAGATAGGTACTTATGATGAAGATTTTATTATCGATCCTCTGGCATTTCCCAATCCTGAAGAGCTGGGCGTTCTCAATGAAATCAGCAGCAATCCACGGATAGAAAAGATTTTTCACGGCTCTGATTATGATATTTCTGGTCTGCGCCGGGATTTTGGGCTTGAATGGGAAAATATTTTTGATACCTATCTGGCTGCCCGTTATCTCAATTACGATAAGGTTGGATTGATGGATCTGGTCGCGGGGTATTTTGGCATTTATCTTGATAAGACGCTTACAAAGTTTAACTGGGCGATACGGCCTATACCTGATGCAGAGTTGAATTATGCAAGGGAGGATGTGCGCTACCTGATCGCTGTTAAAATGATTTTGGATCAGGAACTTCATGATGCAGGAATTCGCGATCACATCCAAACCGATTTTGACCGCCTGTCAGCCAAGGAGTTTCAAGAACGGGAACGGGATGGATTTGAGTTTGCCCGTATCAAAGGAGCTGTAAACTTAAATCCTGTGCAGCTTCGTCGCCTGCGTGAGCTTTATGATTATAGGGAAAAAAAAGCGCGAAGCAGGGATGTCCCCACTTTCAAGGTGTTCTCCAACCAAGTGCTGCTGGATATTGCTAGAGTTGCATCCGAGGATGATTTTGCTGCCTTACAACAGATAAAGGGGTTGCCCGGCGCGCGTCGCTATCAGGTGATACAGGAGCTGCGTTCCCTGTTGATCCGGGCAGATCACCGCGCTCCCATAGAGTCCATTCCCACAAAAGAGCCGGCAAAACGGGGTGGAAAAAAGAAAAAAATCGCACAGCCCTATTTTAGTCGCAAGCGTGCCTCTGATGAGCTGAAGAGCTGGCGCCAGAGTCGGGCTGGGGAGAAGATCCATCCCAACGCTGTACTGCCGAATGCTGCGATCGATGCCCTTTTGCAGGCCGAGCCGCAAACCAGGGAGGATCTATTCTCCATCCCTTACCTGGGTGCAAGTAGGATCCGCGATTATGGTGATGAGATTTTGGCAATATTAAAAAAATGCAAGCTGTGAGGGAAGCATAATCTTTATGACAATGATAGGCGCTGAACCGGATTGGCAAAGCTATTTTCAAACATTTCCCAATGCAGCCAGCTTTGCCGCCTTTTTAAATGAGCTGTACCAGGTTTCGCTTTTTGCAGATTATGCACCAAATGGGTTGCAGGTAGAAAATCGCAGCCCGATAGAGCGCATTGTTACCGCTGTTACTGCTTCACTGGAAACTATCGAAAAGGCTGCAGATCTGAAGGCGGACGCACTAATTGTGCATCATGGCCTTTTCTGGCAGGGGCAAAGTCAGGTTCTCTGCGGAGCGCACTATCGCCGCGTGCAGACTCTGATCAAAGCAGATATGGCACTTTTGGCCTATCACCTGCCTATGGATGGGCATCCCTGGTTGGGTAATAGCTCCCAGTTGGCTGTCGCTCTGGGATTGCAGGATTGCCAAACCGCTTTTCCATATAAGGGGCAACAACCCATAGGCGTGCTGTCGCGCCTGGAAGCTCCGCAGAGCGCGGCTCGTTTTCAACAACGGGTGGAAGAGGTTACCGGGCGCAAGGCTGTGCTATTTGGCGGCGGCGCGGAGCCTATCAAGCGGGTGGCCATTGTCACTGGAGGTGGCCAACGCGAGCTGGATACGGCTATCGCTCTAGGCGATGTGGATCTCTTTCTCACGGGAGAGATGTCCGAGCAGAATTACCACCAGGCAAGAGAGAATTCACTTTGGTTTATCTCAGCAGGTCACCATGCAACAGAGGTTTTTGGCCCCAGAGCGCTGGCAAACTACCTTGATAAACTCCAGCTTTTTTCCTCGGTGGATTTTATAGATCTGCCAAATCCGGTTTAGACGAGAAAATATTTCGTAATTTCTTTCCATAATGATTCCTAATGTAAATTTCTCATCTCCGTAAAGTTTAAGAATTATTATTGAAATTCTTTACAAATACCTTATACTAATAGAGCAAAGAAAGATTTTTGCATGGGATGTGGGCACACTATTTCGGCAAAAAAGGATATATCACACTATCTTTCTATGAGATCCAGCCAAAAAAATCGGCTGCGTCTCAAGATGTGAGTTCGTTGTGATGACGGTAGGACGATTTGAATAAAAAAACTATGGAAACTGGCTTAGAAGCGTTTGTAGCTCTTTGCCGAAAATCAGAAATCAAAGTGACGCCGCAACGGTTAGAGATCTATAAAGAGATTATATCCGCTGACAATCACCCCAGCGCCGAGTATATTTACCAGAATATCAGGTCACGCCTACCTGGAATATCCCGTGATACGGTGTACCGTACCCTCTCCTCTTTTCAGGAGTGGGGTTTGATCTCTCAGGTGCCCAATCTAGATGAGATGATTCGGTTTGATCCCAATACTCAGCCTCACCACCATTTTGTGTGTGAGAAATGTAGAAAATTAATTGATTTTTCGTGGTCCGAATTTGATTCTATGGCCATACCTGCTAAATTGAATGGAATTGGTACCATTCATAACAGACATGTGGAGATTTATGGTCTGTGCCAGGAGTGCGCAAGCAAGGAGCAGCAGTAAGTCCGGTTGCCGTCAGGAAACCAGCTCTTCTTCGCCAGCGCGGGCAACAACTATCTCCCCCTGGTCTTCCAGTTTGCGGATGATACCCACGATCTTCTGCTGTGCCTCTTCCACATCTTTTAAGCGGATAGGACCCATAAACTCCATATCTTCCTGAAGCAGTGAGGCGGCTCGCTTGGACATATTGCGAAAGATTTTCTCCTGGACATCTGAATCCACGCTCTTTAGAGCCTTGGCCAGTTCCTGCATATCCACTTCGCGCATAACCTTTTGTATCGCCCGGTCGTCGAGTAGAACGATATCCTCGAAAACAAACATCTTCTTTTTGATCTCTTCGGCAAGCTCCGGATCTTCTTCTTCCAGTGCCTCGATGATGATCTTTTCGGTACCTCGGTCTACAAGGTTGAGAATCTCGACAACAGTATCAATACCACCCGCTGAGGTATAATCTTCCGAGGCTAGGGTAGAGAGCTTCCGCTCGAGAACACGCTCAACTTCGCGCAGAACATCCGGAGAGGTACGATCCATGATTGCGATACGGCGCGCTACATCAGCTTGGATCTGATGCGGCAGACCTCCAAGTATCTGGCTTGCTTTATTGGGTTCCAGGTAGGCAAGGATCAAGGCGATTGTTTGGGGGTGCTCGCCCTGAATAAAGTTAAGAAGATGAGCTGGATCTGTCCGCCGTACCAAGTCAAATGGTCTTACCTGAAGTGATGATGTCAAACGGTTGACGATATCAATGGCTTTTTGTGTTCCTAGCGCGCGCTCCAGAATTTCGCGGGCGTAATCTATCCCCCCCTGGGCAATGAAGTCCTGCGCCATCATGATTTCCTGAAACTCCAGCAACACCGCATCCTTTTCGTCGGGTGTCACTTTATCCAGACGGGCGATCTCAAACGTAAGCTGCTCCACCTCGTCCTCGCGCAGGTGTTTAAAAATCTCCGAGGACACCTCTGAACCAAGGGTGATCAGAAAGATGGCCGCTTTTTGTCTTCCCGTTAAGGGCTGTTTTTTTGATTGCAGCATAATTTTGCCGGTCAATGGGGAGTTCTTCAAATTAGGAAATATCTTTGGCATTATTACGGGTTCAATGCTACTTTTCAATTAAAATATTATGTCGCTTCTTTTTTTTTCATTTTTTTTCTGGAAAGGGGAGACAAAGCCAATTGGCAGAAAAAATCTATTTACATAATGATAGGATAAGCTGATTTTTGCAAAATCCTTACATCGGAGAGCATCCCTTTGAACCTTTCGAATGACTGCCGTGATTGCAAAACCCTGATTGTTGACGACGATCCAGTCACTCTATTACTGCTTGAAAGGTTTTTAATGCATCGGGGTCATGAAGTCTCCAAATTTTCCACCGCAGAACAGGGTCTTGCAACTTTCCGTACACGCCAGCACTCCCTGGTGATCACGGATTATATGCTGGATGGTATGGATGGAATTGAATTTACCCGACGTATCCGTGAGCTTCCCGGCGGTGATTTAACGGTGATAGTGGTGATAACCGCGCTTGACGAGGTAGAGGATCTGCAAAGGGTTCTGGATGCAGGAGCCGATGATTATCTACTCAAGCCCATCGAAAAAAAGATGATTCAGATTCGCATGATCATAGCGGAAAATCTCGTACGCAATAAGGTCAAACGAAAACAGGCTCTGGAGGAGATCAGACGCAGCCGCCAGGAGTACAAGCGGCTTTTTGATGAGTCCCCTTTGGCGATGATGATCCATGATGGGGAGAGATTTTTGTTTTTGAACGCCTCTGCTCGCGAATTGCTGGGAATCCCCGTGGATTCAGGCGAGCAGCAACCGCTGCTAATCGATTTTATTCATCCGTCCTGTGTACCTGATGTAAAAAAGCGAATCGATTTTATGCGGCAGACCCGGCAAGCTGTTGAACTCCATGAAGAGAAGATGATCCGGCAGGATGGACAGGTTATTGATGTTCTGGCTAAAGGGATGCTTGTACGTTTTGGGGATAAAGAGGCAATTCAGAGTTTTGCCATTGATATTACGGAGAAAAAGAAAAACGAAGAGATGCTTCATATCCTGTCGAGCTCTCTGGAGCAGAGCTCGGTTTCTGTAATGATAACGGATGTTCATGGCAGAATAGAGTATGTGAATCAGAAATTTATGCAGGTTACAGATTACTCTCTGGATGAGTTAAAGGGACAGGATCCACGACTGATTCAATCTGGACTGCATGACCCAGCGATGTACGAAAATTTATGGCAGACTGTGAAAACCGGTTCCCAGTGGCAGGGAGAGATATGCCATAAAACCAAACAGGGCGAACTAGTTTGGGAGTATGTCTCGATATCTCCCATTTATAGCTCGAATGGGGAGATCATCCGTTTTTTTATGGCGGCGGAAAATATAACAGAGCTAAAATCCAATCGGGATGCGTTGCGGGACAGCGAGGAGCGTTTTGCCCTGGCCTCGATTGGTTCTCATGATGGTTTGTGGGACTGGAAAATTCATGAAGATGAAGTTTTTCTTTCACCTCGCTGGAAGCAGACCCTTGGTTTTGATGAGAATGAGATAAAAAATCATATGGATGAGTGGTACCAGCGGGTGCATCCAGATGATATTGCCTTGTTTAAGGGAGATTTGCAGGATCACCTTCGTGGCTTTTCTCCCCATTTTGAGAATGAGTGCCGAGTTTTGCATAAGGATGGCAACTATCGCTGGATCCTCAGTAGAGCTGTTGCCATGTTTGATAATTCGGGTTCGGCCTACCGCATTGCTGGATCGATTACCGATATAACCTCACGTAAAAAGGCGGAAGAGAAGATTATCCATGACGCCTTTTACGATACTTTGACAAACCTTCCAAACCTAAAGCTCTTCATGGATCGATTGACAAGCGTCATTGCCCGCGCCCGCCGTCATGATAATTACTTTGTAGCAGTTCTATTTGTCGATATCGATCGATTGAAGGTTATCAATGATAGCCTCGGGCATCGTATTGGTGATCTGGTGATAAAGGAGATTGGCAGTCGTTTAATGGATTGCGTTCGCTCTGGGGATACTGTTGCCCGAATCAGCGGCGACTCCTTTGTGGCATTGTTGGATGATCTGAGCGATTTTAGTGATGGTATCTATATTGTAAAGCGGATGCAGAAAAAAGTAAACCAGCCGGTTTATGTAGAGGGTCATGAAATCGTTGTCACAGTTAGTATTGGCATTAGCGTTAATTCTGTAAAAAATGAGACGGCTGATGATCTCATTCGATTTGCTAATATTGCCATGAGCAAGGTCAAAGCGCAGGGTCGGAATAATTTTCGGCGCTATCAGCAGGAGATGAGCCGCGAGGTGCTGGAGAGACTTGATCTGGAAAATAGATTGTACCATGCCATAAAAAACGAGGAGCTGAGCATCCATTACCAACCGCAGGTGGATATCCAGAAGGGGACATTGGTCGGATTTGAGGCCTTGCTGCGCTGGCATAATGCCGATCTAGGCAGCATATCTCCTGGGCAATTTATCCCCATAGCGGAGGATACCGGACTGATCGTTCCAATTGGCGAATGGGTGCTGCGCGAGGTGTGCCGCCAGATTGACGAATGGCGCCGCGTTTTTCATGTAGGTTTGATGGTGGCAGTGAATTTTAGTGCGCGGCAATTCCAGCAGGAGAATCTTTTGGAAATGATCCAGTCATCCATGGATCAGTATCAAATTGACACATCTTTGCTGGATATGGAGATCACCGAGAGTATTGTAATGGATAATATAGACTCTGCGATCTCAAAAATCAACAGCATCAAAGAGCTGGGTATAAAAATTTCTATCGATGATTTTGGCACAGGATACTCCTCTTTGAATTATCTGAAGCAGCTACCCCTGGATAAACTGAAGATAGACCAATCTTTTGTGTGCGGGGTTCCGAGAGACCCTGATAACATGGCCATTACCAATGCGATCATCGGATTGGCGCGTAGCCTGGGATTAGATTTGATTGCTGAGGGCGTAGAAACAGTAGAGCAGTTAATGTACCTTAAAGAAAACGGATGCTACAAAATTCAGGGCTATCTGTTCAGTAAACCTTTGTCTGTTCCTGATGTTAATGAGCTGATTCGGGCAGGGGAGTTTCCCATGAATATTTATAAAAAAATTTTTCCAACAACCTGAGACAAAGATGTGAAACACCCCGCGCAATGGCAGCTTCTAAACTCTGCATTATTTGACTCCCTGGAATCGCAGGCGCGTAGCCATCCTCGATTGAGAATAAATTATAACTTACATCAAAACCTTGATGAGCCGGTTCATCGCTTTTTAAATGTTCTTATACGGGGAACCTATATCACTCCTCATCGCCATATAGATCCGCCCAAATTTGAGAGCTTTCTGGTTCTGCGTGGTACTCTGCTCTTCTTTTTTTTTGATGATACCGGGTCTATTACGGACATTCTGTTGGCGGGAGACTCTGCAGGAGCTTATGGAACGGTGACCGGGGTAGATATCCAGCCCGGCGTTTGGCATACCCTGCTGCCGGTTTCGGAAAGCGCAGTCTGCTTTGAGGTCAAGCCAGGTCCCTATCGAGAGAGTTCGGATAAGGATTTCGCGCTCTGGGCACCCAGAGAACATCGCGCTGCCTTGCAGGAAATTGTCGCCTATCAGGAAACATTAATGCAGGCAGCGCGGGATTTTGGTATTTGCCAGAAAGAAATTGGTTTTTAGTAAATTTTATGCCTGGATAAAAACGAGGCGTCCCCGGATTGAGAGGCGATCATCGCATATCAGTTGAACAGCCTCAATCAAAGCCAGATGCTCCTGTTCCAGGATGCGGTTGCTTAAGGATTCTTCTGTGTCAGAAGTATAGACAGGAACCTGTCTCTGTAGAATAATCGGACCCGTGTCCACGCCGCTATCCACAAAATGGACGGTGCAGCCGCTCACTTTGACACCGTAATCGAGGGCTTGTTTTTGGGAGTGGATACCGGGGAAAGAGGGCAATAGACTGGGATGGATGTTTATGACGCGCAGTTTGAAGTGATCCACAAACGCAGGTGAAAGAATTTTCATGTAGCCTGCACAAACAAGGAGGTCCGTGCCGGCCTTGTCCAGCGCATCTATGGCGCGCGCTTCAAAACCATCCCGGTCGTTCTCTTCCTTCCATGATAGGGGCAGAACAGGGAAGCCGATCTGTTGAGCCAGTCCGATTGCTCCCGCTTCTTTATTTGAGGTGATTAATAAACCTGGAGCAGCAACGATCAGACCATTCTGCATGGCCTGCGCCACTGCGAAAAAATTGCTACCCCTGCCTGAGGCCAGAAAAGAAATTTTTTTCATTTTTTTGTCCTATAACCGGTTTTTAACTGCAGCGGACTACCACGTCGCCTTTGGCTTTGACATCGCCGGAGGGACCTTCTGCCTGCAAGAAGATCACTGCACTTCTGTCTTCGCTTTGCAGTTTTTTTACAGTTGCGGACAACACCAGCGCTTCGCCTGGTTTGGTCATATTCGCAAATTTTACCTCGATGGCGCTAACCAGGGTTGGATCCGTGAATGAGCTGACCAGTTGACCAAGCATACCCATGATCAGCATACCATGGGCAATGGTGCCGTCCAGTCCCTGGCTGCGGGCAAATGTTTCGTCATTGTGGATCGGATTAAAATCGCCACTAGCACCTGCGTAGCGTACCAGTTGCGCATGAGTAATAGGATCCTTGCGGAGACGAGCGATCTCCTGTTTGGGTTGAAGAGATTCAAATGATAGCTGCAGCATACTTTACTCCTGATCTGTTTTCACCACAATGGTCATGCGGGTTGTTAATACAGGCTCCTGATGATCATTGGTATAGGTAGTCTCAAAGGTAACCATATTGAGCTTACCTGGCCTGACGTCGCTAATCTCCATCTGGCCGTGTACAGTTGTCCCCGGATAGATGGGTTTGTGATAGAGGTACTCTTCCTTCATGTGCAGTAGTTTGCCCGTATCGATACCTGCTGAGCGCATATTTTCCCAAAGCTGCGGAAAGCCCCAGAAGGTAAAGAGAGTCGGAAAACTCAGGGGAATGGGCGTGTCTGGATGTCCTTCTGCCTGGGCATTGCCCTTATTCAGAAAAAGGGGGTTACTGTCGCCAATGGCGAGGCAGAATTCACGGATTTTATTTTTTTCGACAGTGTATTGAAAAGGTTCAAATTTACGGCCGATCAGGGTTTTATCTACCATGGCTTTTATCCCGATTGCAATGATCTCTTTTTTTCAATTATGATTCCTTATCTTTGTGGGGGTGGGAAATATACATTTTTTTTGAGAATGAGAAAAATTTGTATATTCGCCAACCAAAAAATCTTAAGGTAGAATCATTGATTTTATTTTCTACTTGGTATAAGCGCAGGTGCAGTAAATTTGGCAAATCATTTTTCAGGAAACGTTAAAAAGAGGGCGGAGCGGATTTTATACCAATAGGCATCGATGCTTCGATAAACTTTGATGGTGAGCCTACGATGCATCGAGCTTGTCGAGATGTCGAACCACAGCACAAGATTTACTTCGACAAGCTCAGTACAAGTGACCGGTTGGGCAATGCCATAACCGCGTCCTTTTGGCACAAAGACCATTGCAAACAGTATAGGAGAGGACTTGCTATGGAAAACTATCCCTTGTGGATTTTGCAGGATCGTTGTCTAAGTCGAAGATCAGATTTTTTTTTGGCAGCAGAAAAATTTTTTTATGATGAGTTGCTGCGTCAAGGTCAGCAGCCGATCTTGATCTATCTCTGGGAAACGATCCATCCAGCGCTGGTTTTAGGGATTGGCCAGGATAGCAGGCAGGAGGTATATCTTGATAGGGCCAGAGGGGAAGGTGTCCCCGTACTAAGGCGTCGTTCCGGCGGTGGTACTGTAGTTCACGCGCCTGGCAACCTTTGCTATTCCCTATTTCTGCCGTTGTCGTGGGATGTCGCATTGAGGGAGGTCGTCTCCTCCTTTTTTTATGTCGGCTCCTGGGTTAGCAGGGCGCTGGAGGAGCTTGCGGTTTGCGCCCGTGTCGTTCCGTTATCGGATATTGCGGTCTGCCACCCCGAAGAGCCTACCACGATGAGAAAGGTCAGCGGAAACGCTCAATGGCGGCGGCGTCACTATCTGCTGCAGCATGGGACGCTTCTTTTTCAATATGATCCGCTCTTATGGGAGCGGTTGCTGCAGGAACCGCTCAAGCAGCCCGATTACCGCCAAAAGCGCAGACACCGAGAGTTTGTGTTGCCCTTGGAACGTTTTGATGTCACTGTGGAACGGTGGCTTCCCTCGTTTCGCAGGGTGCTGCTCCAGGAGTGGGAGAAAAAGAGCGGACGCAAGCCTCGTGAAAATTTTTTTGATGTTCTTCTGATGGATGACGATAGCAGCTCCGCTGTTCAGCTTTTTGCTACAGACCATTATGGCGCTCTGGAAAAAATGACACTGGATCTTTATGGTCAACAGGAGAGCATTGACCTGTCCGTTTGGCATTGCGATCATTCGTCATGAACACCAAAGGCTTGCACAGAGTTCTGATAGATCCTTTCGGCTAGTTTTTCCTCATCCTCCTGCAACCTGGAGGCCAGAAATTTTAGGGTATGGGGTAGATAGGATGGATCATTGCCTTGCCCGCGAAAAGGCACAGGTGTCAGATAGGGAGCATCAGTTTCAATCAAAATTCGATCCCGATCTGTGGCCAGCGCCGCCTCGTGCAGGTTGACCGCTTTAGGGAAGGTAACATTTCCGGCAAAGGAGATGAAGCAACCCAGCTTCTGGAAGCGGCGAGTTTGCCTGCTGTCCCCGGAGAAACAGTGCATGATGGTGCGAGGCAGGTTTGCGGCGTTGCTTAAGATGCGGTAACAATCTGCCAGGGCGTCAGAGTCATGATCCTGTCCGTCGCGGCAGTGGATAATGACGGTTTTCTCCAAATCCCGGGCCAAGTCGAGAAATCCAGCAAAAACCTCCTGCTGGCGCACTCTTTCATCACGGTCTTTGATCCAGTAGTAATCCAGCCCAACCTCACCGATGGCGACAAATCGCGGATCCGCTCTCTGTGCGCGCGCGGTCTCATGGATACGGCGAATCTCTTCAATTTGCAGCATATCGTGAGACGGGTGGTAGCCAGCGGAGTAATAGACCCCAGGAAGAGCCGCTGCTATGCGAACCGCCTGATGGTTGGATTTTTCGTCGATACCGATATGTACGGCGCGGACGACATCCGCTTGTTGAGAGCGCTGCCAAAGCTCCTGAAGCCGTTCCCGGCTTATCTCTCCGCGCTCTTTATCCAGGATGAGGTCAAAATGGGTATGTGTGTCAAAAAGTTTCATCTTCTTTTCATGTCCTATTCGGGGATTGTGTGGGTGTTGCGGTTTTTAGATCTGATCCCTGTACATCTCGACCCGGTTGCGGCCAGAGTTTTTTGCTCGATAGAGGGCTTCGTCCGCTTTTTGGATCAGGGTATCGAGTTTTTTGCCATGACGAGGATAGACTGCAATACCGCAGCTTATCGTCAAGGAGATTCTCTTTCTGCTTTTGGGGGGGATAAAAATTTCTTTTTCGATGAGTTTACGGATCTTTTCTGCCACCATCATAGCCCTCTCCGGGGAAATTTCTGGCAGCAGCAGGACAAACTCCTCACCGCCATATCGTGCCAGGATATCCTGTGTGCGCGTGCTGGCTTCCATCGTGTCTGTGGTGTGCTTTAGTACATCATCTCCTATGGTATGACCATATTTGTCGTTGATCGCCTTAAAGTGATCCAGATCAAAGAAGAGAAGAGCTAGAGGTTTTTTATGCTCCTTTGCTTTTTTTAGGCTCTCCTCTCCTAATTGGATAAGCATATTTCTGTTGTATAGGCCAGTTAGGCTATCGGTTTCGGATGTTTTTTTCAGCTCTTTGAAGGCCATCCTTTTCTCTACCGCGATAGAGATCTGATTGGTTATCGCCTGAAAAAAGTGTTTATCGGATACGGTGATTTCATCCTCTATATCCGAGAGGATGATAAACGCGCCAAATATTTTTTTATGGATGACAATGGGGATAATCAGTTTGTAGCTCCGGTGAAGATCAAAATGGCTGTTACTTTTGAATGCGCACTGGGCATGGCAAGAGTGGCCAGTGTCTCCGCTCTGCGCAAACCAGCATCGATTGGAATCCTGGCTGATTTTTTTAGCTGGCGCAATCAGTAGAGTGCTGCCCTCTTCCGCAAATTTGCCAGCGAGGGAGATGCCAAAACAAGAGGCATCATTTTCTTTAGAGCCGCTGTTTTTTCCTCCATCCGAGAAAAGGTGCCAGGATTTTTCGGTGGAGTCATTTTGATCTTTGAAGAGAATGATAAATTTTTTTTCTTTATAGCGGGTGGAGATAAAATCGATAATCTTGTTGAAGATCTCCCGCGTATCAATATTTTTGGCGATAAATTTAGAAAAATCGAATAGAGATTTTAAGTTGGATCGTTTTTTTTCCAGCTCCTGTAAAAGCTGCTCTTTTTTGTTGTTCTCCTCGACCAATCTGTCGTTGAGATGGCGGATAGTAGCCAGACGCTCTCTGTTGGTGTTCGAGAGGTAACCAATGAGCAGTACAAGTGAGATTGCGGTGCCCATCTGCACCAGAAAAACCAGTCCGCTGTTTTGAATGATGGTAGCATCGATTAATCCAAGATAGATGACTGTAACAACGGAGAGAAGAGAGATGCTTTGCTTGAGACCATAAAAAAAGGCGTACATGATGACCAGGAAATAGATGACAAAGTAGGTTATCTGGCTTAGATCAGGATCGAGAAATAGAGCTGTCAGGATGAGCAGGAGATCAAAAATCAGGCAAGATTTGTAGATCAATTCCCGATGGCTGGGCTTCCAGGCGAGGCTCAAAAAGAGCACGGCTGAAGAAGCGACAAATAGCGCCAGAATATAAGGTAAAAAAGTTGCGTTGCTACCCGGAGAGATCGAGCTGATGTAAGCCGAGGCAAACAGCATCGATACAAGGCGTAGTACCAAAAAAATTTTATCAAGTAGGATGAAACGGTACATGGTTACCTGTGGACGAATTCGGGTTGATTAACCTATAGTATAGTATCGATATTTTTAACCCCGGAGGCAAGTAAACTTAGAGGAGTTTTTTCATGGACGGAAAAATGGCGCGATTCCAGGGTATGCAGGATGGCAAGGGGAGAAGGTAGTGGCATGAAATCAGGCAGGATGCTGGCATTTACAACAATTCTTTGGATAGTAGGAGTCCTCTCCTTTGCCGTTGCGTCATCCGAAAAGAGAGGATTGGGCGTCATCAAAACCGATCATCCCCGCGACACAATGCTGAGTTTTATGACCGCGATGAACGACTATAAAAAAGGGCGCGAAACCGACAATGCGGAGTTGGAAAAGCGGATTCAGGATGCTGTGCGCTGCCTGAATCTGGATGATGTACCTTTTATTCTGCGCCAGGAGAAGGGGAGAGAGTCTGCTGTTTTTCTGAAAGAGGTTATCGATCGTGTTCTTATCCTGGACTACTCGAAGATCCCTGAAAAGAGTCCTGACGAAAAAAAGCCGTTGCTAAGCTGGCGGCTGAAAGGGACAGAGATCACGCTTGTACTGGTTGCCAGCGGTGAACGCGCAGGCGAGTATCTTTTCTCCAAGGATACCGTTTTTCGGGCGAAGGAGTTTTATGAAAAGGTTGCTCATCTTCCTTATTTGAAAAATTCGGGTGGCGGTGCGCTTTACCAGCAGCCATGGCTGGAGAGCGCTGTTCCGGGGTGGTCCCGAAAGGGGTTCTTGGGTCTGGAAATCTGGCAATGGCTCGGTATCTTAGGCAGCATCCTGCTTGGCTTTGTATTAAAAAGTCTGGTCCGCTATATCGTGGATTGGATCAATCGACTAGCCAGTCGATCCGGTACTCAATGGGACAACCGCTTGATTAGCGCGGTCTCTGCTCCGGTGGGGTATCTGGCAGCATCGGGCTTTTGGTTTGTCTCTCTGCACCTTTTGCGTTTGGAAGGAAAAATTCTCTCTTTTTTCACTATCCTCATTCAGATTATTTTTAGTGCCGTGGCTGTCTGGGTACTGTACCGGTTGACTGCGGTGCTGGGCGACTACCTGCTTCTCCTGGCTAAAAAGACAGAGTCTACCCTGGATGACCAGCTTGTGCCTTTAATAAACAGAACATTGAAGATCTTTATTGTAATCCTGGGCGTGCTGATTTCAATCCAGAACCTCGGCGTCAATGTCATGTCAGTTCTGGCTGGATTGGGTATCGGCGGTCTGGCGTTTGCGCTGGCGGCAAAGGATATGGTGGCAAATCTGTTTGGCTCTATAATGATTTTACTTGACCGACCCTTCCAGGTGGGAGATTGGATCAAGATAAGCTCTGTAGAGGGAATGGTGCAGGAAATTGGCTTTCGTTCGACGCGCATCCGAACCTTTTATGACTCTGTGATCTCCGTGCCCAATTCAGAATTGGCAAATCAAAAAATTGATAATATGGGACAAAGGGAATACCGCAGGGTGGTTTCCTATCTTGGATTAACTTACGATACCCCCGCGGAAAAGATTGAAGTCTTTATGGAAGGCATAAAAAATATCGTGAAAGCCAACCCATATACCAGAAAGGATCTGTTTCATGTGGCATTTAACCGGTTTGGTGCTCATAGCCTTGATGTAATGCTCTATTTTTTTCTGTCCGTTCCAGACTGGGGCAGGGAGCTTGTGGAAACTCAAAATATTTATTTGGAAATTTTGCGCCTGGCTGAACGTTTAAATGTAGCATTCGCATTTCCCACTCAATCTCTCCATGTGGAAAGTATGCCCGGTGAGAAGGGAACTCCTACGCCCAAAGTCAACGCGCGGGATTGGAAAGAGAAGGCCGAAGGGTTTGGGCCTGGTGGTAAGTTTGGCAGACCTCAGGGATCCGGTTTGTTTATTCCGCCGTATGCGGATTCAGATCTGCAAAAAACATAAAGTGACTTCGGGTGTTCTATGAAATGGATTCACAATAGAAATTTTTATCTCTTCCTGATAGGCTTTGTTGTCGTGGAAGCGGTTTCAATAATTGTTTTACATGGTAATTTTCTTGATAAAAAATCGAAGCATTTTGATGACAAAATCCGTGAACAGGAGGTCTCCTATACTTCGGTGGTCCATGCCTACAAGGATATTTCACAGATAATATTTTCTGAAGTTGTAAACAGGCCGGATGTCCTGTTGCTGATTCGTCAGGCAGGACAGGCGCAGACCGAGACAAAGGCGCAATTGAGAAAAAAATTGCAACAGAAGATGCAGCATACTTATGAAAGCCTAAAAAATATCAATCTGCGTCAGCTCCATTTTCATTTGCCGAATAATGAGAGTTTTTTGCGTATGCACAAACCCGATCGTTTTGGCGATAATCTGACTTCGATTCGTTTGACGATCGCCAGGGTCAACAAGTCAAAAACTTTTGTTTATGGTTTTGAGGAAGGGCGCATTTACAACGGTTTTCGATATGTTTATCCTCTTTTCTGGGACAAAGAGCATATAGGCTCAGTTGAGACCAGCGTAAATTATAGAGCCATCATTGATAAAATGGAGAGCGTCTCACCATTGCGGGTGATCTTTATTTTAAAAAAAGAGGAGGTCATGCGCAAGGTCTTTCAAGATTTGCAAAAACACTATTATCCATCGGATCTGAGTCTGGATTATATGTACGAAAAGCGAACCCTGATCAGCGCTGGTCGTGCTGATAACTCCATTGAAGATTCATTAATTCGAAAAATCAATTCATCGATACGGGAGTCTGTGTAGGAGAAGATGGCACGGGAAATTTCCTTTGTGGTGGATACGAATGTAGCCGGAAACCATTATGCGGTAACTTTTTTAAGTATTCGAAATATCCTTGGTCGACATGTTGCCTATTTTGTCACCTTTCAGCGGGATCCTACGATCGCCCTCTATACCAGTCAATGCAGGATTCAAACTATTTTGGTCACCATGGTTAATATTTTATTATTTCTGTTTTTGTTGATGATGGATTGGAAACGAAAACAGATCTTAGATTCGCGAAACGCGGAGTATCAATCTCGTTTGCAGGCTGAAAAGGCCAATCGCGCCAAAAGTGAATTTCTTGCCAGTATGAGTCATGAAATTCGAACTCCCTTTAACGCGGTTATGGGTTTTGCTGAGATTTTGGAAGAGGAGCTGGATGATATTCAGATGAAGAGATTTGCCTCGAATATTATCACTGCCGGGGATACGCTGTTGAATCTAATCAATGATGTCCTGGATCTGGCAAAGATAGAGGCTGACCGCTTGGAAATCAAGGAAAAACCTGTTTCTCTGCTTCGCATGACGCATAACCTGGAAAATATGTTTCGTCAATCTATTGAGGCCAAGGGTGTTGCGTTTGAGATTTTTCTGGATGAGTTGCGGTTGAATCAGATCCTTATAAATTTATTGGGAAATGCCATGAAATTTACTGGACAGGGTTCGATCCGTCTGCGATGGGACGTGACGGCCAATTCCCAGCCTCATACCTATGATTTTATGATTAAGGTGGAAGATACGGGCATTGGTATACCGGAGGAGTACCATGAGGTTGTTTTTCAGCCCTTTGAGCAGTTGGCCGATGCCAGAGGCAGCAGGCACAGCGGCACAGGTCTTGGGCTCTCGATAACGCGCCGGCTGGCCAGGCTGATGAAGGGCGATGTCACTTTGAGCAGCCGCCCAGGCGAGGGAAGCGTGTTTTCAGTTGTCCTGCCGGCCAGAGGCGCTGTTACAGATAAAAATCTGATTGCCGAGGCTGATCTGGACGGCTCTTCTGAATTAAAAAATATTGTTTTTCAGAAATCGAGATTGATGGTGGTGGATGATATTGCCATTAATAGAAGCATTATAAAGAAATTTTTGATCGATACCAGTGTTGAGGTGTTTGAGGCATCAAATGGCGAGCAGGCGCTGCGTGATGTGAAACAGGTGAAGCCGGATATCATTTTGATGGATATTGTCATGCCGATTATGAATGGTTACGCCGCTCTCGAGGCACTACAAAAAGATCCAGATACAAGTTCCATTCCGGTTCTCGCCTTTACCGCTTCGGCGATTCAGCAGAATCGAAGCGAACTTGCCGCTCGATTTGATGATCTGCTGCTCAAGCCCCTCTCCAAAAGGCACCTGTTTTTGATGCTGACAAAATATCTGCCACACTCAATCAAGATGTAGGTCTTAGCCAACAGGGATATGCCAAATTTCGTGCAAGCGTTATATTAAAGGCATTTTGGTTTTCGGATATCGCAAGGCAATGCCAGCGATGTCGACGGACCCTTTAGCCAGTATAAAACCCGAGAACCAAAGTGTTTCGAGTATAAATTCGGTGGTTTGGATAACGAAGCCTATGTTTCGCTTAGTTTATCCCGAGCGCTGTTGGGGGATCGAAGCACCAGAAATTGCGAAAGGTTTTTTCTTCGCAACATGCGTGGCTCATCAGATGCCCATTCCCCGGCGCATGAAAAGATTGTCGGTGTTAAAATCGGCATCTTTTTTTGCTATCCTTTGTTTGGTGGAGGGCCTGCAAGCAAGGTCAATCGGAGGTAGAATTTTCTCGTAATAAGGCCATTTTGCGGTCAGGCATCGCCAGGAACTTCAGGCTGTTGCGATGAGATATATCATAGTGAAAGAACTTTTCATATTGTCCAGGAGAGAACGTTCTTTCCGACCAAGTTGTTGGATACCTATAATAGAGAATTTTGCTGGCGGGCTGATTTTCATTTGACCTGCAAAGAAGAGTGTGCTACAATAGTACAGCATTCAGAACAAAAAAATATATATTGTTATAACTCCGCCATGGGTAACATGTACACAAGGCGGTAATAAGGAATTTTATGTCTCCTATACTTGCAATCTCCGGAAAAAGTAACAGCGGTAAGACAACATTGCTGGTAAAATTGGTCCAGGAGTTCACGGCGAAAGGTTTGCGCGTGGCATCGGTGAAGCACGCCGCGCATGGCTTTTCCCTGGATAGAGTTGGCAGTGATAGTTGGCGTCATCTTCATGCTGGAGCCTCCCCCATGTTGCTGATTGGCGAACGCGAGCTTGCGCTGCAGGCCACCTATTCTAATCCAGAGGAAACTCCAGGGTTATATGCGGCATGTGAAAAATTTTTCCCGGATGTAGACCTGATATTAGCTGAAGGTTTTAAGTCTGTGCTGGTTCCTCGCCTGGAGGTTGTTAAAGACGAACCAATATTTCCATGCGAGGATGAAACACTGCTGGCTTATGTTGCGCAAAATTTGGATCAATCCTTGTGCGGAGATAAAAAAATTTTTGATCCTGAGGCCGCTGGCGATATTGCGGAATTCATTATAACAAAATTTGAGATAGAAAATCAACAGTCACGGGAAGCCCAACAGGGAAAAAGGCGAATCCGTTTTTACGCTGACGGCAGGAAAGTGCCCATGAAATCATTTGTTCAGGATATCTTTATCCGAACCCTTCTGGGTATGAGCCAATCGCTAAAGGGTTGCGAGTCAGTGAAGAGAATGCGTTTCGAGATCGATCTTGGCGAGGAGAAACGTTGAAGCTATGATTATGCGCTGGAAACAGTATCTGGTATTTCTGCTTCTGAGTTATGCAGCGATCGGAATCTTTTTTCTGCTTCAGGTGCTTTTCTTTTTTAATGAATTTTCAATCCGTTTTTTAGTTGTTCCCGCTATTATCGCAACAGTAACAGGAGTGCTCGCGGGCCGGATGTTTGAACTCCACCAGGATCTTCAGAAAAAAAATTTTTTACTTCATGCCGTCGCTGATTTTGGGTTGGAGTTTACCTTTTTTCTGAACCATCTGGGTAAGCTTGAATATATCTCTCAATCAGTTCAGGATGTCACGGGATATGCTCCCTCCGAATTTTATAAAAGGAGCTCTCTGCTGGATGATATCATCCATGATGATGATAGGCAGCGCTGGAAGGAGCATATGCATGATATCAATAGCAGATCAGTAGGCCCTGAGAGTGAATACCGGATCATTACCAAAGATGGCCAGGTACGATGGATGCTACATCTGTGTAGTCCGGTGTTGGACGATCAGGAAAATTTTTTAGGAAACCGCTCCTCCAATCTGGATATAACCATGCGTAAGGAGTATGAGCTAAAAATTGAAACCATGGCCTATTTTGATCCGCTAACCAACCTGCCCAACCGACGGTTACTGTTAAAACATCTAAGCAAGTCCATCCGCTCTCTGCAGGAGACAGATCAAAAATTCGCAGTTTTGTTTGTGGATTTGGAGCGCTTTAATTATGTAAATGATACCTATGGTCATACATTTGGCGATCGCATTCTCAAAGAGGCCTCCAGCCGTTTTATTGCTTTTTGTCGAGAATGCTACCATTCAAAATATGGGGAAGTTTTGCATTTTTTTGAAAAGGACAGAGATTTTTTCATTTCTCGGTTTGGCGGAGATGAATTTATTATCGTGCTCGCTCCGGTGGAAAGTACGAAGGAGATTATCCATTTTGTGCAAAAGGTTCTTGATGTTCTAGATGTTCCTTTTGATTTAGATGGTCAAACTGTGCATATAAGTGGAAATATTGGCATCTCTGTTTTTCCTCAGGATGGACAATCCGCTGAGATGCTGATTAAAAACGCGGACAGCGCTATGTACAGAGCAAAATCTCACAGCGGAAGAAATTACTGTTTTTATTCAGAACAATTTTCAGATCAAGCTATGAAAACGCTTCATCTGGAAAACCGCCTCAATGAGGCATTAAAAAATGATGAGTTTTATCTTGAGTATCAGCCTAAAATGCAGATCCAGGATAATGCTCTGACGGGTGTGGAGGCTTTACTGCGCTGGCAGCAGCGCGACGGAAAGCTTATCAATCCTTCGGATTTTCTGCCGATGGCGGAACAGCTCGGTTTTATTCATGAGATTGGGGATGTAGTTTTGGAAAAGGCCTGCGCCCAGTGGAAGCAGTGGCATGAACAGGGATTTGATATCCATATATCGGTAAATATTTCGCCGGTGCAGTTTTTGGATGACAATTTCCTGGAAAGAGTTCGGTATATTCTGGGGCAGTCGGGCGTTAACCCCAGTTTTCTGGAGTTTGAAATTACCGAGAGTGCCCTTTTCCAGGATAATAATGATGGAATTCATAAATTGGAACAGATCCGCGATATGGGCATCACTATCTCAATAGATGATTTTGGCAAGGGTTACTCTTCGTTAAATTACCTCAAGGCTTTGCCTATTGATGTTCTGAAGATCGATATATCCTTTGTTCAAAATATTGAACGAGGAGAGCGAGATCTTGCCATTATCAAAACAATTTTATCATTGAGCGACAACCTTTCCTTAAAAACAGTAGCTGAAGGTGTAGAAGATTTGGCGCAGCACGATATACTGCGCCAATTGGGATGTCAGATCGGGCAGGGATTTTTCTATTCAAGACCTTTACCGCCTGAAGAAATTGCCAAGATCATCCAAAAAATTGTTTAGACTTTTTCAAGAGCCTGTTTCAGATCAGATATCAGCTCTGTGGCTGGATCGATTCCTGCCGAGAGCCTGATTGTGTTCTTCCGTACTCCAAACAGAGTGCGGCGATCTTCCGGTAAATAGAGCATCGTTGTCAGAAAGGGGATACAGATCAAAGATTCTGTAGCGCCAAGGCTAACTGCGTGAATGATAGTTTTCAGGCTGCTGATAAAAGTTTTCGCCTCTTCGATTGTCTCGCCTACTTCAAAGGCCAGCATACCGCCAAATCCGTTTTGCATCTGTGTCTTAGAAATTTCATGACCGGCGTCATCCGGCAATCCTGGGTAGCGCAGGTTCTTTATTTTGGGGTGTTTTTTTAGGTATTCTGCCATGACCTGCGCGTTGATGCTCATTTTTTCTGCCCGCAGAGCAAAAGTTTTGAGACCACGCTCGAGCAGGGAAGCCGAATAGGCGTCCAGCGTTGTGCCAATTGCCTGGCGCGTAAACCACAACAAGTCATAAAATTCTTTCTTTGTAATGATAGCTCCTGCCATCAAGTCATTGTGACCGCCAAGAGCTTTGGTGGCGCTATGGATGACAATGTCAGCTCCCAGACTTAAAGGTTTTTGATGGTACGGCGTTGCAAAGGTATTATCAACCACCAGCAGTACGTTTTTTTTTCTGGTGATCTCGGCCATTTTTACAATATCAATGGTTTTGATTAAGGGATTGCTTGGGCTTTCCAGAAAGATCATGCGGGTATTATCGCGAATATGCGATTCAATTTGACTGCTTTCGTTGGCATCCAGCCAGGTGATATGAACACCCATTTTTTCTAAAATCAAGGAAACCTTGTAATTGGCACCATATATATCGTGAAACAGGATCAGATGGTCTCCTGATTTCAAAAAAGTAAAAAAGACCATAGTGCAGGCAGCCATGCCGGAAGTCGCTATAATGCAATCCTCGCCCTGCTCAAGTGTGGCGATCGTATGTTCCACAGCACGGACAGTAGGATTGTCGTCGCGGTGATAGGTATAACCGTCGATTTCCCCATCTGTGATCTGCCGGAGCACCTCAAAGGAGCTATACTCGTAGTTGACCGCGTGGACAATCGGCGTAACCATGGGTCTGTTGCCGTAAGGCGTCAATGGATCTTTCATGTTTCCTCCCAGTCGGGTTGCCGCAATTCATGATGAAGAGAGGTACAGCCCAGATTTTTTTTCCGCAATCACTCCATGAAGGCATAACAGGCCGCAGCACTTTTTGCCAGGGAGTTTTGTATTGGAGTTGATGGGGATACACGCCAATTAGGCTTAGGAATCTTCAATCATTTTTTGTATTATAGCCTCAGCCACGCGAATACCGTCCAGTGCGGCGGAGATGATACCGCCAGCATATCCTGCGCCCTCGCCAGCGGCATAGACGCCGGCAATAGAGCTTTCCAGAGCTGTGCCGCGGCGTATGCGCACCGGAGCGGAGCTACGGCTTTCAAGCGCCGTCAGAATGGCATCGGGATGGGCAAAGCCGCGCATTTTCGCATCAAAACCCTTGAGGCCCGCCTGAATGCCTGCGGCGACATGCGGCGGCAGTACATCCCATAGGTTGCCCCAGGTGACCCCTGGGGTATAGCTCGGCAGGAGATCACCTGGACCGGAGGAGGGGCGCTTGCGTAGAAAGTCATGAACCCGTTGCACTGGGGCAAAAAAATTTCTACCGCCAGCAAGGAAGGCTTTGGCCTCCCAGCTTCTCTGATACTCTAAACCATCCAGTGGAGCCGGACCAAATTGGCGGGGAGTGACAGGTACAAGCAGCGCGCTATTTGCATTGGTTCCAGCACGGTTATGATAGCTCATGCCGTTGGTCACCAGGTGTCCAGGTTCTGAAGCTGCAGGAACCACTACCCCGCCAGGACACATACAAAAGGTGTAGCAATCCTGACCATTCTGATGCGGAGATGGGTGGTGTACCAATTTGTATTCAGCTGCGCCCAGGCTAGGGTGGTCTGCCGACTGTCCATATTGCTGTACATTGATCTGGCTCTGCTTGTGCTCGATGCGAACTCCCATGGCAAAGGGTTTGGCCTCGATTTGCATCTGGCGCTTGTGCAGCATCAAGATGGTGTCCCTGGCGCTATGGCCGATAGCCAGAATGAGGTAGAGCGCGTCCATTTCCATGGAGTGATTGATCTCCACTGCGGCAAGCTTTCCATGATGGATGTGAATATCTGTGAGTTTTTGCTGGAAGCGGACCTCGCCGCCATGCTCGATGATGAAATGGCGTATGTTTTGTATCACCCCCCGGAGCAGGTCGGTTCCGATGTGAGGTTTGCTAAGATAGAGTATCTCTGCTGGAGCCTGAAAATCAACCAGTGTCTGCAGGATATCGCGGATGCGCGGGTGGTTGACCTGGGTGTACAGCTTACCGTCAGAGAATGTGCCGGCGCCGCCTTCGCCAAAGGCGATATTTGATTCGCTGTGAAGTTCTCCTGTAGTCATAAATTTTTTTACATCATCAACCCTGATGTCAACGGCTTGACCCCTTTCCAGCAGTATGGGGGAGATGCCAGACTGGATCAACCGTAACGCCGCAAATAGTCCGGCAGGACCCGTACCGACGACGATCGGCCTGTAAGGGAATGACTTTTTTCCCCCAACATTTCTAGTGAGTGAATTTTCGCCTGGAGTGGCAAAAGGTTTTACGGAAACAGAGTGACTTTTTTTGAGTATCTCTTCTTCATATTCAACGCTGGTTTTGCATAGGCAGCTATAGACAATGCGGATACGGGAACGGTTGCGGGCATCGATAGATTTCTTAAAGATCTGGCATTGTAGAAGATCTGATTGGGCAAGGTTAAGCGAAGCGGCAATTTTATCTGGAAGGCAATCTTCGCTTTCATCAAGATTAAGAAAAATATTTTCAATGAGTAACATCTTCTCTTTGTCCTGGCTGCTTCAATGGCTGATGATCACGATTCTTTCTTTGCGCACAAAGGGGTCAAGCCGAATGATATCCTGATTGGATAATCGGACGCATCCGGCGCCTGCCTGAAAGCCAATAGATTCCGGTTCGTTTGTTCCGTGGATGGCGATGCCAAATCCAGGAGGCGCGATGGGGGATGTTTTGGATGGTGGAATTTTTTTTGCTGCAAGCAGCTTATCGTATCGTTTACGGTCACGGCTGTTCGGGTAGTCAAGCAGAAGAAAACGCGGACCAAAGGCACTCTTTCCGATATCCTGATCAGGTTTTCGAAAACGGTAAGCTCCATCTTCTGCCTTCAGGTGACGGGCATTGAGTTCAGCCAGAAGGGTATAGGCTCTGCTCTGTTTCGGAGCGGCAAGAGTCCAGATATCCTGAATTTTATAGACCCCTTCGGGGGTTCTTCTGTCGCCTTCATGGATCTTCGCGCTCCGATCCGGATGGTCGCCGTAGGCGATAGCCATACTCATTAAGATTTTTCCACTATGGGTGCTGACGAACAGTTTGAAATGGGTCTTGCTTACCAGAAGGATATAGCGCTGGCCGCGGCAGGTCTTTGCGTGCAGGGAGAGCTGATGTTTTACCCAGAGCTGTTCGGATACAATCTGTTGCCTTTTTTCTGATTTGGAAAGGAATACGTTTGGGAAAAGCGCCAGAAAAAAAAGCATTGCCAGCAGAATTTGATAATTTTTTATAAATTTTAGCATGTGATACAGAGCTCCAGGAAGCAATTTGTGTGTTGAGTGCCAACCTCAGAGAAAAGGAAAACGACCAAAAGCGCGCTATGGCAAGCATTAAAAATAAAGAGATAACAGGTATTATCCTGGCTAGCGGAGAAGGCAGCCGTATGGCTGTGCTTTCCCAGAGCTTTGGATTACCTAAGCACCTTTTTCCTCTCGCTTCCGATCCCGGCAACCATCCTGTTGCCAGGTTGTATAACCAATTAAAAGAGCAATGCCAGGAGGTGCTGTGCATCGTTCCTGAAAAATGGCAACACGCCTATCGAAGTCGCAGGGAGCTGGATGGTTTGAAAATTGTTGTAAAAACTGAGGCTGGCTTTCATAACGATTTTCGTCTGGTTCTTGAAAACGCTTCTTTTGCCTATTTGATGTTAGCAGTAGGGGATATTCTTTATCCGGACACTTTTTTTTCTTCTTTTTATTATAAGGCCACGCAAGCACAAAGAACCAGCAGGGAAAAAATTGTTCTGGCTCTGGAGAAAAACAGGTTGCTGCGGCTCCCACCAGATATTCGTATGCTGGCTATGTACGGACCCAGAACTACCATGGATCAGCTACGCAATTTGAATCCGGAACTGGCAGCGAGTTTCCTCCAGCACGCGCTGCGGCTCTTGCTCCAGCGAAGATTAGCTTTTACTTATATGGATTCTCTTTTTAACCTCAATCGCCCCGAAGATTATGAAAGGGCAACGTTCGCACGTCACCTGTGGCAGAGCGATACAAAAAGCGGCGGCGAATAACGGTTTTTTTAAATCGCTCTCTTTGCCCCGATATCGAGATTCAATAATGACTCCTTAAAAATTTTTTGCTGGAAAATATGCAATTTTTTCAGTTTTTTGGCAAGAAACCTCGAAGAAAAATAGAATATGTTTCAAGAATGAGAAAAAATTCGTATATTTCCCAGCTCCACAAAGTTAAGGAAAAATGACTGATCGAGATTAGAAGCTATAGCGAGCCTTCAGAAAAAAGAAGTCGTTATCCGCAAGCATGGCAAATAAGGGTTCGCTGGATGCGCCAAACACCATTGCGCCCATTTTGATTTCCAGGCCGTTTTGAAAGTCCCAACCGAAATTCAAATAGGGGGCATAGCCTATGCTCTCATGATCAGGGCGCAAAAGGGAACCAGCTTCTATTGTGAGTTGTTTGTTAAAAAATTTATCCTCTATGCGCAGCAGTAGTATGTTGGTGAATAATTCGTCGGCATACCTGCTCTGATGTTGACCTGGAATTGCCTGGGTCCATTCCAAGAGAACACGACCATCATCCCCCCATAGATTGGCATCTACCCCGATTGTGTAGGCAAAGTAAGGAGCTTTTTGGACTTTGGGCAGGAGGTGGGCTCCATCAGATTGTTGTGACAAAGTGTATTCATCCTTGACAACCAGACTTTTTTGCATGGTGTAACTCCCCTCGGCGCGTATCGAAAACCGTCCCAGGGAAAGCGCAGTTTCCAGGCCAAATTGATCAATGCTTTCATATTGGGGTTGGATGGTTACGGATGTAACACTCCAGGGCGGAGTCGTGCCGCTGATTTTTGCGTCAGCTAGCAAGAGCGGACGATTATCCAGGCCGTGGTAATAGCTGATAAATAGATCTAAGTTTGCCGCAGTGTAGCCGCCGCGCAGTGCACCAGAAATATGTTTCCATGCGGTGCCGGGATGCTGGCTTTCTACGAGCTGGGGTTGCAGGGATATCTGTTGGCTACCCCCGAAATACGGCTGCATGGCCTCTGGAATATCCAGCGTATAACTTTCCGGCACAAGATTCCAAAAGGGGCGCTTGCCCTCCTGATCTATCTGCGGCAAAAGCGGTGGAGAAAAAACAGGCACAAGCGCTGATTCGAATGAAAAATTTTTCCATATCAACTTACCCTTGATGGCATAAACCCCCTGGCGTTGATCTTCTTTGTCCTGGCTGAAGAGCTCGCGATAATCTCTTTGATCCAGAAAATTGGTCACAGGGAATAGATCGGCTCTGCCCCAATGAAATAGCTGCTTTCCGATACGGAGTGAATAGAGATCACCGGCATGCAGGTATGCCTCCTGGATCTCTCCGCTTTCGCTCTGTCTCGGTAGAGCGTAAGCTGTCGGCTGTTGATAATGGTAGAAGTCGGCTATGACTCTGGCATAGTAGCTGTGGCTGCCGTACCGGATGTTCACATTCAGGCGGGTCTCCTCTTTGAGTATCGAAGTGCTCTCCCTGCTGCTTGTTTCAGATACAGGGAAGTAGTTTTCATTTTCCATGAAGCCGTGGAGCATCCAGCGACTGTTGGAGGTTGTCTGATTTGACGATGAGCTATTGAGAAAGGAGTCATCCATTGCCCCATCCGCTCTTTTTTCGGCAAATCCGCTTAGGGGTGCAATCAGAATTGTCGCACAAACTAGGATAAACCAGATTGAGGAAATCAATTTTTTAAGTAATTTTTCTTCCGGCATATACATTTCCTGATTCATTTATGTAATAGCGTATGCCATTTTTACATGGCAGCGGGCTTCATTCTGGCCCGCGAAACAGGGACATTGTAACGGATGTTGCGCAGGTAAAGAATGCTCTTGCCACGTCCGTCCGTCCGTTCCATCACCACTTTTCTCGGCGTAAAGATTCCCTGGATTTTTTCAATGCGCTCATTGTAAACAGTTTTACTATGGCGTCCCTGCTGGAAAAGGTCAATACGGACAATCACAGAATCAGCCTGGCGGACATAAATGATGCTTTTGCTGTAAACAGGGCTACTACCTTTTTTTCTGGCCTCAATTTTATGAACTGGATCATCGCCTACTGAAGCCGCGCCTAAATAGGAATAACTGTAATCGTTTATATTTCTATCCGACATATCTTCATAAAAAAAGTGAGAATTAACAAAGGAGTTACCCTTGTCGCTGGAGGCAATTTTGCGCACGCCGCTGCGGCTCGGCTTGATCCATTGTGAGCTGTCCTGTCCTGATTTTGACCATGTGAGAAATTTTAGCTGTGTGGGTGATGTGAAGGAAATCAAGGAGTGCGTCTCCTGTGATGATAGCCGAATTGTTTCCAGAATAAAATTCTTTTTCTCGGCGCATTTCAGAGAGTGGCAGCCTCCCTTGAATATAAGCAGGGTGGCTTCAGATTTTCCGGTGTTGCCCTTAGGGAGGGCATCGTTTCGCTCCATAATCTCCCTTGCCTGATCAGCTATTAAAGTATGCGGAAATGTTAAGATAAGCATGGCCAATCCAGCAAGAAAAATCTTTTTTATATCCAAAAGAGATGGCTTTGTAAACTGACATTGTTCCTGAGTGGCTGTTATTTTGGAATTTGACTTTAACCGATTGAATTTTTTCATAATGTTCCTTTCATTTTGATTTAAGAATATGAAGGCTAATTCTGTTTGACTCGTAGCGCCATTTTTGTCGGCAAATTTGCACCATTTTTTGTGAATGGCTGAAGCGATAATTGTATTGTACATTTTTATCTCCTTAATTTATTCAAGATATTTTGTAAGATTTACCTTTTTTAGCCAGGGATGATCGATCTTTCGATCCAGCCTTAGATTTAGGCTGTGGATTACTGCGGGTAAGATGACCAGTGCACCGATGGTGGTTGCGGCCATTACAGAGGATACGAGTAGTCCAAAATAGAGAACAGGCTTGAAGCTGGAAAAAACCAGCACAGAAAAACCAAAGATCAGGGCTATCGATGTGTACACAATGGCCAGACCCGATAGCCGATGTGTAGTCTGCAGCGACTCATCGAGGGTTTGACCTCCTCGGGTCTGGTGGCGTAATGTGTTGAGAAAATGGATCGTGTCGTCCACACCGATACCGATAGCGACAGAGGATATAATGGCCTGTGCAATATCAAGGGGTATTCCGCTTAGGCCCATGATGCCAAATACCAGCAGGATCGCGGCAGAGATCGGGATAAGGGCGACAAACCCTGCGGCAATATTCTGAAAAAGCAGGAAGACGATCAAACCAACAATCAGTAGGCTCAGTACGATTGCCTGAACCTGACCCGTTACAATATATCCGGATAAGGTCATAAAATCCACCGGAGTGCCCACAACGGCAAATTGGTAGTTGTTCGGGTTGGCTTGATTGCGCAGCAGCGAGACCATATAGTCCCGGCTTTTTCGAATCTGCGCTGTACCGATTTCGCTGCCCTGGTAAGATCCCATGCGTGTAATAATATTAACCCGACGAAACTCTTTGTCCACGACAGTTTCGAAAATATCCGCCCGTCCATCGGAGTCTTCATCCTTCCCGGAAAAAATTTCCAAATATTCTTCAATGCTCGCTTTGTGACCTGGAATTTTGTAGAAGCTATGGTCGTCGCGATTCATAGCCTTGTGCATCCGTTTCAGGAAGTCGGTAAAGGAGAACGAATCCAGGATATAATATTTTTCTTTGGTCTGCTGGGTTGCAAGAGTATTTTGAAAAGTCTGCACAAATTGAAGAAAGTCCGGATCCTTAGCGCCATTTTTCGCGCCTGAATCAATGATGATATCAAAGACAAAGGTGCCGTTAAATAGTTGTCCCATTTTTTCTGAGGCGATGTTGACATAACTATCTTTTTTAAAATATCTGGTGGGTGTTGTCTCTGTTGTTACGAGCGTCATGCCATAGGCGCTTAGCAGCAGGATGAGGGAAAAGAACAGTACTACTTTTTTTGAGTGTCTAATTGATGTAATTGAAAAGAGATGTACCATGGTAAAAATAAGCGCGTTAGGTTTATGCTCATTGCTCTTGGTTGTAAATTTTTTTTTGCGGCTGCCAGGCGTCGGTAAAATCATCAAGGCTGCGGACATCAGCGCTACAGAGATGATGACAGCGAAGAGGGTGCCGAGGGCAGCGAAGAGGCCAAATTCGCGCAGGGCGCGCACCTGGTTTACGCCAAGAGTGATGAAGCCAACAAAGGTGGTAAGCCCTGCAAGGGTTACTGTGACCGAGATGTGATTAAGCGTCGTAAAAAGGGCTGTTTTTTTATGATCGGCGCTGATCAGATGCTGATCCTGTAAGAACTGGTTGAATATATGTATGGAATAAGAGCTGGCCACCGCTATCAGAAGAGTGGGGATAATCGATCCGATAATTGTTAGGGGAATCTTGGTATATCCCATGATGCCCATTGTCCACACGGTCGCTAAAATTACGGCAAGGGTCGGTAATATAGTGCCACGCACAGAGCGAAAATTAAAAAAGAATGTAATGATAACGATAAGGATGACAAGCGGTAGAAAGAAGGTCAGGTCTCTGCGTGTAAAATCATTCATAAATTTATTGAATATCATGGTGCCCATGGTGTGGATCTGGTAGGGTTCATGGTTATATTTCTGGATGAGGTGCCAAAGATATTCTCGGATAATGGTATGATTCTCCTGAGCTTGCAGCACAAAATTTACACCAAAAGCAATGATATCGCCCTGGCTGTTTTTTTTATACAGGCTGTTTTCATATAGAGGATTTCGCGACATTTTCTGGATGTACGAGATGAATTCGGCGTCGTTTTGAGGAAAAATATAATTGCCAGCTTCGCTTTTTTTTAGAATTGAGCTTGGCCTGAGCTCATTGTCCTGAGCCTGAATATCCTCTATCGTGATAGGATCCATGAGATTTTTGATAATTTTCTGCGACTTAAACAGATAGAGATCTTCCCATGACTCTACGATTTTTCTGATTTGATCTCTGCTGAAAATTTTTTCCAGGGGAACCTGCGCTAGCTTGTGATACGCCAAAATGGTTTGCAGCATAAGGTTGCCGCCGGCATCCAATGCGGATTGGATGCTTTTGAGTGATGCCTGTCGCAGCTTTGAATAATCAAATTTATTTCGCGCTCTTTCGAGAGTAACATATCGATGTGACCTGCTTTCTTGTGACAAGATTAAATCCTGCTTCCAGGATGAATAGGAGAGATCATGATTGCCATTTTTTTCTTTTGAATATTCCGTGGTATCTTTGATTTGCTCTTTTTGTTGGGAAGATGGTGTCATTTTTTTATCGGGCTTTTTTTCATGATCCAAAAACTGGCCATCCATCTCATCCGTCGTTTTTTTGGTAGCCGTACTTTTCATTTTTGCTGAAGGTGCTTTCGGTGTCTCGGTTGCAATCGTTACCCCGGTCGCCTCAAGTATGCTTTTCATGCGCATGATTTCTATCTCCCGATTGAAATCTTTATACTCTTTCAATTCCAAAACAAGTGGTTCAAGAAAGCGAAAAACATCAGTCGTTAGTTTTGTTGATCGAATAGGTTCTATGGATATGATGGTAAAAGTTTTATTATCTCCGAAGGCCTGCTTGGCCAGTTGTCCAAGACGGTAATCCTTATCCTGCTCGGGCATCAGAGCCTCCACAGAGCTGTCAAACTCAAGACGCATCAGACCCGCTGCCAGGGGAACGGTGATAATTGCAAGAGCTATCAGCACAAAGATAGGGTGATTCAGATTAAAAAGGATCCATTTTTTCATTGATGACCTTTCAGAGTTGTTTGTATAAATTCATCTCACTAAAAAATTTATCAATTTTTGTCTTCATTTTTAACCGTTCTTTTGGATCCGCGAAAAGTCCAAGAGACTGAACCTGGAAAAAATCTGCAAAGGCCTGCTTAAATGTCATGCCTGTTTGCATAAGAAAATCGGGATCGAGAATCGCTTCAATGACGCGGCTATTCATGAGGGAAAGAATCACCGGATTAATTCTGCTAAATACACCCGCTTGGATGCCTTGCTGGATAAAGCGAATGCTCTCCTGTTCAACGTGCCTATGAAACTCAAGAACTTTCTGCCAGTGCTGCGGATAATATTTTTTAAGCTCCTGCAAAACCACAGTAGAAATTTCTGCTGTGAAGCGAATTGTCTGGAAGAAAAGATTCAGATAACGATCTAAAAATGGTTGTCCGCTGTCTCGTAGAATCGAAATCAGATTCAAATTTGCCAGAAAGATCTCAGTCAAGGCAGAAACGATATCCTCCTTAGAGGAAAAGTGTTCATAGAGTGTAGCCTTGCTCACCCCTAAAAGGCTCGCAATTTCGTCCATGGTGATCCTGCGAATGCCGTTTTTCTGGCAATATGGCCTAAGCGTCTCCAGCCATTGCTGGCGGATTGCCGGATCCAGGCTTCTTTTTTTTTCAACTGGTTTACGTCCCATGATATCTTCCCTTAGAAAATAGAGTAAACCATATTAAAAAACTATAAAAACAATGTAAACTATTTTTATTTGTTTAGTTTTATTGCTATTCTGTAAAAATAAAATCTTGTAACCAGTACCACTGCCTAAGGAAATTGTCTCGATCTTTGGATCATCATCGCTTGGAAAAAGGAGCCAGCTAAATGCTTGTTGTGTTAGGATTTCTTGTCGGTACTCTTGGCACCCTTATAGGGGCGGGCGGCGGATTTGTGCTTGTTCCTGTGCTTTTGATTCTTTATCCATTGGAGTCTCCTGAATCGATTACTAGCGTATCCCTGGCTGTTGTTTTTTTTAATGCGCTTTCGGGATCTGTGGCCTATGCCAAGATGCGCCGTATCGATTACAGGTTAGGCTGGTTGTTGGCGTTAGCGACTGTTCCTGGTGCCATAGCCGGCGCGTTGACAACAGATTTGATTCCTCGACAAGTATTTAATGCCATCTTCGGCATATTGATTCTGCTTTTGTCGTTCTATCTTATTTTGCATCGCGAGCGACGCGAGCGCAGAAACTCCCCATCCTCAAGCGAAAGGAAGGGACACATCACAAGGACTCTTGTCGAAAAGGATGGAACGATTCATCATTTTTCCTATAATCTGAAAGCAGGTCTCTCCCTAAGCGTGGTGGTCGGTTACGCCTCTACTCTTTTAGGTATCGGCGGCGGTATAATCCATGTGCCGATCCTGGCAAGAATCATGGATTTCCCTGTGCACATCGCCACAGCTACCTCTCATTTTATCCTGGCTATCATGGCGTTCGCAGGAACTATAGTTCATATCGCTAGGCAAACTTTTTCTGCATCTGCAGTGAACCAGACTCTCCTGCTGGGGCTCGGTGTCTTGGTAGGAGCTCAGGTAGGAGCATGGCTATCAGGACGGTTGCGCGGCGAGTGGATTATTCGCAGTCTAGCGTTCGCTCTGGCTCTTGTCGGTTTCCGGATTTTATGGATGACTCTTAGGGGTTGATTTTTTTTGGGGATGATATACTCGAAACACTTTGGTTCTCGGGTTTTATACCAATAGGCATCGATGCTT
>DYNZ01000188.1 GCA_020720805.1 Leptospira biflexa
TCGGACGGTTGATGGAGATTAAGCTCGGATCAGGCATGATTCCGCCGGATATTGATGAAAAATCTCCAGGTTTGGGCGTTATAAGCTGGGCTGACAGTTTTCGAAAGCTCCCTGGGGGCGGAGCCACTGGCTATGAACCAGCAACTTTTTTTGGGTGGAACCCCATAAGTATCGCTGGTGTGCTTTACTATATGACAGGCCAAAAGAAGTATCTGGACGCCTTCAAATCCATGGCAATGCCAGATCCCCGTAACATCCCGCTTCCGAATAAAACCAGTGATGCTTTTAACGACCCACTTGATCCACTTGTAAAAAATTACCATTATCGATCTCATCTTGTGGATTGTGTCTGGGATTTGATAGAAGAGAGCCCTCTGTTTACAGATCAGGAACGTTTGTTCATTACAAACAAGTTGATGCAGCACCAGCAAGAATTTGATCCCGATAATACCTATTTCAAGCCAAATAGTGACCGGCATGCGATGTGGCATATGCTCGGCATTTATACAGGGAGCAGGTATTTTGCTAAGTATTATCCTGAGCAAAAATGGAATCAGAGGCTTGAAAACGTCCGTCGAGCTTTTCGTTCATCGATTAACAACCCAACCTGGGGTGAACGTGATACCTTGAGCTGGGTCGCAACTTCAACTGAGCCGGTGTTTGAGTTTTTTATGTTTGATGGATTTGAGGAATTTGTTGAGAGTGGAACCGCTGTAACCATGATGCGGGCGCTTGAGATACTGATGACAGGGGCAATAAAGGATGATTATAATCAAGCAGTTCCAATCAGCCTTCTTCACAAGGCCGCATTCATGACCGGTGAATCAAAATATATTTGGATGGTCAGGAAGCTTAATTTTGATTTCGACCGTTTCAGAATCGGTCAATCATATTGGCCAATGGAAAACGTCGAGATTAGCCCGCCCGCTGACCTCGTGGGGAAGGTATCGGTATTTCCTCTGGCAAAATCGTATTGGGAGCAGATCGGAAAGGTCATCCCAGAAAACCAGGGTTTTCAGATCCTGTCCTACCGGTCAGGTCTGACAGACAAGGATGATTACCTTCTACTGGATGGTTTTAGTGGAATGGGGAGGGATCCTTACCATCTTAATACTATTTCTCACCTTCGTATGTTTGGCGGGAAGGCCGTCCTTGAAGGCTATGGTAATGATGTGGATGTTTTGTATGACGGGTCAGTAAATGGCACAGTTCCCAGAGCGGCGGCACTTGTAGATTCTTTCGCGGCTAATGACAGTGTCTATTTGCACTCCTTAGTACCTGACATGAATTCGGCGGTTTGGCACAGGCGCGTATTTTACCGAAAGGACAAAGCATGTATCGTGCTCGATGACCTTACCCCAGCCAGGTCAGGTGAATTTGACATGACCTGTACATGGGGACTTGGCGGTGTGGTTGAAAAATCAGCGAAGGGCCATCGGCAGATAGACATTGGAAATGGAATTCATTTGGCAAGTGCCGACCATGACTTGAATTTTGTTGGTGCCCACACCGTGAGTGAGAGTGTCTCCGAAAGTGGAAAACAGGGTGAGCCAGTTTTTTTTGCAAATATTTTCTCAAGTGTGTCAAGCCCACGGAATATTGAGAAAATTGACACTGGAATATACCATGTTTCAGGCTCGTCTCCGGCTATAGCTGGGGTTGGTGATTTTGTTTTGGATAATATGACGGTACGGGCGGATTTTATATATCTTGATAAAGAAGTTCTTTTTTTGGCGGGCGGGAAGGAAATCATACTGAACGGGAAACGTATCTTTAGCTCGGATCGATCAGTTGCGTTATCTGTAGATCTTATGAGCAATGAACTGATTGTCGTTGCCGACAAAGGGGCACTTATTGATTTAGGATGTGCTGGCAAGGAGTGTCATTTTGATTTGGCTGCCGGGCAGCATAAACTACCTGATGTAAAATTGGATATAGTCGTAACAACTGCAATAGAGCATGCGGTTGTCCCTGGAAATCCCTCTCCTTCCATCAAAAAAACGATTAGCCCTATGGGGATGTCGTCAATGGTCATAGAAGAAAACAGAGAGAACTGGTCCCTTCAACTTGGAGCAAAGATTACGCATATCGTTTCATCTCCCAATTTTCCCGTAACAGGTTTATTGTGGGTTGTTCTTGGAAGGGGCGAGTCCTCTGAGATCCTTGGTGTTGCTTCCGACGGACAAGTAAAGATTCGAATTCCCTGTGATAGCAGCCTGCTTGCCCTGTGGTCTGCCAGTACTCCGTCTCAATCGGAACATTTCGCAGTCCTTGCCGGCTTTAAGGATGATACTGTGCGAGCATTTTCTGAAAACGGTAAAGAAGTATGGAGTTTTAAGGCCGAACTTCACCCGGAGTTCATAGTTGGTGATCGCTATTCTGCACCCTGGTTTACTGACCCTAAACCACCAAATAACAAACGAGGTATTCAGTCAATTATTGTTGGTGATTTCTGGGGGCACGGCATTGAAGAAATGGCCATTGGGCGAGCGTGTACGGTTGAATTCCGGAATTTGGAAGGTGGACTTCTTGCCCGTGTTCCAACCCGCTGGGGTGATAACAGCGAGTTAGCGGCTGTTCGCATGAATGTAAAAGGAACTGATACCCCCATAGTGCTCGCTGGAAAGAATTATACCGGTAGTCCTCAATTATCCGGAATAGGTCCTGATTATAGGAATATTTCTGATTCGCTGTATAGTGGCATGCCACCAGGATATGTTGATATGCATGCTTGG
>DYNZ01000189.1 GCA_020720805.1 Leptospira biflexa
ATAGGATTATTGACGGAAACTGCTGCGCACAAAGAGTCAGTTATCCAGCAAATGGCCGCCAACGCTGCTCAATTGAGCTACCGGCTCCATCAACACCGCGACTCTCTGGGCTGGAAACTTCTTAAGCCCATACGGATAATAAAAGGCTTAACGACCCGCCTGCGGAAGCGATCAAATATTAATGTAGTTGCCTTTAACCAACTTCAGATAACAGGAACGGAGTGGCTGGCAACCGGGAATGACCCGCAGTGCCTGCTGATTGCAGAACGTTCTTGGAATGGGCTTGCAGGTTGGTACTGGCTTGACGTTGATCTACGAAGTCAACAACCATTACATGGTCAACTCTACTTCGACCTTGGTGATGGCTTTGACCCCTTTCTGATTATCAATATCCATTTTACGGGAAAGGGATTGCAAAAAATCCCTTTATGCGTCCCTCCCAACTGCCATGCCATTCGGTTTGACCCCTGTGATATTCCTATCACGTTTCAATTGCGTAAAATCGAGCTCAAACTTTTATCAGAAGCGCCGCAACTGCCATCTGAGCATACTGCACAATCGCATATCTACCGGATATTTAATGGTTTACTAAACGGCATCCCTCACCTCGAACCAATTCAAGGAATAGAGCTAAGTCCTGAAAACGACTATTGCTGGCAATCACATGGAGCTGATCCATGGTTTGTTCTGAAAAGATTTGAACAAAGATTGCAACCGGGGTGGCAACTTATAGAACTCAGGATTCGTGTAAACATAGATTCCAGCAATGCGAAATTTTATTTCGATTTTGGTGATGGTTACTCCGAGTCCGAGTCGGTATTGCTTCCTTTTGATGACGGCAAGACTGTAACCAAACTTTTTTATTTAACAAAACGTCCTCGTATTGTTCGTTTTGATCCCTTGGAAGCACCAGGGAACTTTTCTGTTGAACTTCTGCGGTGTACAGCCGTATCCCCAACAAATGCACACGCTACTATGTTGCAGCGTCTGTCTGATCATACCACAGACTACCGTAATCAATCGCCCACCCACATCTGGCAGGCCCTGCAACAAGAGTCGTCAACGGACAACGGAGATACAGACAAATTACTCTGGCAACGCTACGAGGAAACCTTCCCGGCAATCACACCTAATACTGCCATCAGCTATGCCGAATGGATTGCCAGAGTTGAATCACCAGAGGTTATGGATCAGGCAACTATCACGGCCATGGAGGATACCTTTATACTGCTACCGATCGTTTCAGTTATTATGCCGGTCTTTAATACTGACGAGCAGTTTCTACGCAATGCCATTGAATCGGTACTGGCCCAGAGTTACCCGCATTGGGAATTGTGTATTGCTGACGATGCTTCTACAAAAGCCCATGTTCGTTCCATACTAAAAAAATATGCACACCTTGATCCACGCATCAAGGTAACGTTTCGTCGAAAAAATGGGCATATTTCTGCCGCCAGTAACAGTGCTCTGAAATTGGCAACCGGCGACTATGTTGCCCTGCTGGATCATGACGATGAATTAGCGCCTCATGCTTTGTATTTTGTGGTAAAAGCAATCAACCAATCCCCGTATGCTCAAGTTATTTACAGTGATGAGGATAAAATAGATGTAAAAGGGAATCGTTCAGAGCCTCATTTTAAATCAGATTGGAATCCTGATTTATTTTTTTCCCAAAATTATATCTCACACCTTGGTATTTATCGCCGGGAGTTACTCCAGCGCATTGATGGTTTCCGCTCAGGGGTAGAAGGAAGCCAGGATCAAGACTTGCTTTTACGCTGTCTCCCCCATATAAAGGCTGAAGAGATTGTCCATATTCCAAAGGTACTTTATCATTGGCGTATACTGGAAGGCTCCACAGCACTTGCCTCTAAAGAAAAAAACTATACCACAGAGGCAGGCCTTAAAGCCCTGCACGATTTTTTTACTGCCCAAGGTAGAGAAGATGTGAAGATAGAAATTGGACTTGAGCCCAATACCTATCGAATCCGTTACCCCATCCCAAAACCGGAACCATTGATCAGCCTGCTCATCCCCACTCGAGATATGCTGGTCATGCTTAAACCCTGCATACAAAGCATCCGCGAGAAAACAACCTATCAAAATTATGAGATTCTTGTTCTTGACAATGAAAGCAGTGAATCAACCACGCTGGAATACTTTCAGTATATCCAGGAAGAGGATCATCGTATTAGGATATTGCCGTACCATCACCCCTTCAACTTTTCAGCCATTAACAATTTTGGAGTACGGCAAGCTAAAGGCGAGCTAATCGGTCTGATTAATAACGATATTGAAGTAATCCATCCTGAATGGCTCACCGAAATGATCAGCCATGCTTTACGACCGGAAATCGGCTGTGTAGGAGCCAAGCTTTACTATAATGACGAAACCATTCAACATGCAGGCGTCATTGTTGGGTTGGGTGGTGTTGCCGGTCATTCGCACAAATATTTTCCACGAGATGCTTCCGGATATTTTCATCGTTTGAAAATTATTCAAAATCTGTCAGCGGTCACAGCAGCCTGTATTGTGGTACGTAAATCCATTTATGAACAGGTTGGAGGCCTGGAAGAAGAGGGGCTACGCATCGCTTTTAATGATGTTGATTTCTGCCTCAAAGTCCAAAAGGCTGGATATCACAACCTCTGGACCCCTTACGCGGAGCTTTATCATCACGAATCAAAGTCACGCGGGACAGAGAATACACCGGAAAAGGTTGA
>DYNZ01000190.1 GCA_020720805.1 Leptospira biflexa
TTAGCAAAGCAATATTTGCAAAATTAACCGTCTAACTTACTAAAATTTACTCAAAATACATCATGGAAAATATTCATACGCGCCTCTGTCAACCCCTGCTCCCGAAGGTCTTGTCATTAAATTAATGTCGTTTGAGGGAATAAGTCCGAGGCTTCCCACTCCAAGACCGTTGTTAATCGCAGGGCTTTGGGATGTTAACTGCAGGTTAAAATTTTCAAGATTTGAGTTAATAAAAAGAGGATCCTGCTGCAGGTCGTGGCTTCCAGCTACAGGGTATGATGATTCTTTTGTGTTATAGATAATATTGTAATCTATCTGTGTATTATAAAGGCTTTCATTGTCAAACCAGAACCAGCAGGTAGTGTCTCCGCCTCCAAATTGCTCTCCACCGTAGAATATATTGTTTATTATGTTTGCTTTTTCAGAGCCATTGCATGTTGTCTGGTCATCGCACTGAACAATTCCGAGACAGTCGCCGTGTCCCAAAACAGTTGAATTTACAAGGGAAATACTGCTTCCTGCCTGAAATGAAAGGGAAAGAGTGTTTCCGGCAGCTCGGCAGTCATCAACATTATAGGTAAAGGATTTTCCGTTAAAATATCCGCAGTTTCCCACTGCAACCACATTTTCAAGGCTTGCGCTGCCGTTTGTCTTTATCTGGTTTCCCGCATTGCCGTAAGCCATTGTTCGCCTGATGGTTATCTGGCTTCCGGGATTTCTTGCATATAATAGGTCAAGTCCGTCAGACGTATTATACCTGAAAACAGAGTCTTCAATAATCCAGTTTCCTCCGGTTGTCCCGGTTCCTACCCCGTCGCCGTATCCGCCCGCAGTTTGTGCCCAGCAGTCAGCAGGGGTCAGATCAGGATAGTTTTCTGCGCAGCCGTTCCATTCAACAATCCATCTTTTAAATGTTAAATTGCCGGAGTTAGAATCATCCCCGTCAATGTCGCCATCCCATCCTGCTGAACCGTTTGCAGCGATCCTTACATCTTCAACTGTCCAGTTTGAAAGTCTTGCCGCAAGTATTCCCCTGTTTGCAAGACCGTGTATATTTAGATTTTTTAAGGTTATATTTGATGAATCGCTTGCGATAATGCCCACTGACGCCCAGTCTCCGTAAGGAAAAGTGTCCCGTTCGCATGCGCTTGAAGTTTTTGAGTGAAATTCAACGCAGGAAGAATGGTCGGTTATTTCAAGACAGGCAAGCATCGCATTTGATGTTCCCGTAAGGTCTATTATATGGTTTGCTCTTTGTGTTCCCCAAAGCTTAGGCGGATTCTGACAGCCCTGATTCCATCCTTTGCCCAGGATTTTAGTCTGTGTCTGGGATGAGCCGGATGGCAATGGAGGTGGAACGCAATCCCAAGTATAATCCTGGGAGCACCATGAAGTATTTGGAGCTCCAAAACCCATCATATAGCTTCCAGCATCAATCATCAGTGTTTCACTGCCTTTTATTTTCCATGAACCGTCATTATTAAGGGCAAAAAACGGATGTGACCATGCGCAGTTCTGATTTGTCCCTGAACCAGGGTAGGGTGTATCAAAGAGTCCGTTGCATTGTCCTGCTGTGCCTCCGTCAGTTCTTACATAATATGTTGTGCTGGATTGTTGTGTATCCTGTATAATTACCCAGTTTACAAGGTCGGTTGTATAATAAACATTGCCGTCAGTTCCAGCGCCTGCAATATCTGCTTTGCCATCATTATTTAAATCCCCTGTGGCAAGGCTTGTCAATTCTCCGGGAATGTTTATCCAGTTTGACATATCTGTTGTGTGCCAGACATTGTTTGCGCTGTTAAGTCCTATGATGTCATTTTTTTCGTCACCATTAACATCTCCGGTTATGATATAGACCAATCCTCCGGGAATATTTGTCCATGTCTGAAGATTTGTGGTGTAATATATTTCGTTATTGGAATTTAATCCCATTAAATCAGCCCTTCCGTCACCATTTATTTCGCCTGCAAATAATCTGGCAAGAGAGCCTGGGATATTTGTCCAGTTATATAAATCAGTTGTGTAATAGACATATCCGCTGGTGTTTATGCCGGCAAACTCGTTTCCTGATCTTGAAGCATTAAAATTACCCGGCTGAATATCAGTTAAAACTCCCGGTATATTGCTCCAGTCCAGCAGATTATATGTGATATAGATGTCACCCTGCTCATTTAAGCCCAGAATATCGGACTTGCCGTCGCCGTTCATATCTGAAATAAATATTTTTGATAATGTTCCGGGGATATTCTGCCAGTTTGAGCCAAGATTAGTCGTGAACCAGATTGAACCGTCATTATTCATGCCAATAATATCATTGGCTCCGTCTGCGTTCAGGTCGCCGCAGGCAATATATTTTTCAAGAGTTCCTGAAACTTGCGTCCAGTTCGTTAAATCAGTTGTATATTTTATCTTGTCTGAAGCATCTTTTTGCAGGATGTCTTTTTTATTATCCCCGTTTAAGTCGCAGATAATCAGGGAAGATGCGCTCGCAGCATTTGAAAGATTAATAATTGGGGGCAGTATAAGACAAATAATAAAAAAAACAGAAAAAAAACAGATGGTAACAACTGAAAGCATTTTATTTGATTTTTTTCTCATTTTTACCTCCTTAAAATTCTTTATTTTTTTGATAAATAATAACGATGAATATTAAAGATAAAGGGCGCCGAGAAGTATTGAGATAATTTTATTAATAGTATAACATAT
>DYNZ01000191.1 GCA_020720805.1 Leptospira biflexa
CCCAGACATCATCCCCGGCTTTTTGACTTCAATAGAGCTGATTTGTTTGACCATGATTTTTTTACTGGAGTCTCCTCCAAAGACCATTTTCTTCTTGATCTCAATAAACGCTCCATCAGCGATAATTGTTTTTCCTTGCATTCCTTTAAATTCTTTCATACAATTTCTCCTTTCATTTCGCACATTGTTTTAGATAGCTGTTTAGGATATTTTCTATGGAGGCACCAAGTCTTAAACCATATTTTTTCCTCTATATATTTTTTTATTGGCCGAGCGTCGCAAAAAAGATTATAACTTAATCGTGGGACATAACGCTCAGACACTATTCCCGGTGCGAGTTCTCGAAAATAAGAGGCAAGAGCGCGATCCGCGCGTTGAGGATATTGTTGATAGAATTCTGTCACGCTACGAAGACATTATAACTATCGCCGAGGCTGCAGCGATTATGCGCGTCAGCACTAAAACAATTTCGCGAAAAAAAGAAGCTGGCGAAATCGCGTTTCTTGATTTTTCGCGCTCTCCTGCTTTTCTAAAAGTTGATGTGCGCGAATACATGTTGCGAAAGTACACGCGCAGATATTACGCCGAATAAAAAGCTTTCGACAAAGTAGACTTTCGCGAAATCTGCAACCTACAGGCATTGCAAAATCTAAATCAGTGTTTTATATTCCTGCTATGGATGCAGGAATTTTATCTTCAATATCGACATCGACTTCAATTCTTGGTGCACTTGCGGGCGCGCTGTTTTGGCTCGCTGGGCTTGAGTATCGGCAGCGGCATTGCAAGGCGCGTCAGGACTCCAGCGAGGCGCGGCTCGAGAAGCACATAACGGCGAACTTTGCAGATCACGATCGTCTGAGCAGGGATTTTGCAGCGAAGATTGATGATCTGAAAGAGTCGTTTTCTGAATCGGAAAAAATCTGGCAGAGCATTGATAAGTCACAGGCCGTTATTCAAGCAGACCTTAAAAATACCCTTGGCATGTTTGCGCGCATTGAGCGCGAGCACTCGAAACAGTTGGACGAAATTTTTCTGCGCCTGCGTGAAATTGAAACACGGGGGACAAAATGAAAAAGATAACTATCTACCGTGGTGGACTTTTGCAGCCGTTTGTGCTGCACAACGGCGACACCTACGATTCGTTTTTAGAGATTGAAGACGAAAAGGGGAAAATTCTCGCGTCGATTCCATATATCAACACTGATCACACAGAGAAGTACCAGGGCGGGATTTTAGCTCCCGGCGTGTATGCCGGGATTGTTGGCGCGCGCAACAATGGCGATAAGGCCGTCTGGTTATACCTCCAGAATCGCGACTCTGCGAAGGTTAAAAGCATCAGCACTCTTGCGCTTGAGGACACGCTCCTGCCGTCTCTTGTTCCAAATCCGAATCGTGGGCGGAGAAAAGAGATGGGCTGGATATTGATCCATCGAGGCGGGCTAACGTGGGATTACAGTCACGGCTGTTTGACGATTTTGGACCAATATTTTGACGAGTTCCAGAAGCATTTGAAGATCGGGGAAAAGTTTCAGGTAGAGTTAGTCTCTACTGTTATCTCTGAAAACCTTCCTGTGTTTCAGCGAATTGCTAAGGTACTAAAAATCTTAGGAGGCAAGCGATGAGCAAGCATGACCCGGCTATCCCCACGCGTGGGGATGCTATTCGATTGTTAGGAGAAGAACAGGAAAAGGTGCGCAGGCTGGGCATTGAACTTGCAGGCGCGGAGAACAAGATTAAGGCGCTTGAACAAAGTCGAGAGGTGTTAGCTGAGGCTAACAATCATCTGTTTTATAAGCTTGAAAAAGAGAAGAAAGAAATGCCGCGCAAAGGCGTGAACGTCTGGGCATATATCTCTGCTGTTACTCTATCTGCTGCCGGGTATTTTATGCCAGCTGCACCTCTTGCGTGCTGCTCTGCAACATTTACAGGAAATCTCTATCAGCTTACTGCAGTTGTTTTGCTGCTGATATTATTTGCGGGGCCTTTTGCGCTCCGGGTTTTAGGGGCTATAAAGGATCCCAAGGCGGAATAAAAAAATGATACGACAAAGTTTAGTGGCGACGACATTTATGTCGTCACCAAAACATATCGCAATTATCGCAGTCACAATGCTTCTTGCAGGATGCAACAGTGCGCCGGTGACAAAATTTATGCCTGGCGAGTTGACGCAGACCAGTGAGCTCGTCGAAGAGCTCTCCGGCAGTACTGCTGTGAAGGAAAAAATCCGTAGCTCTCTGGCAGCAGCGGACAAGACGATTGCTACACAGGAGAACAAGATTGCAGAGCTATCCGGAACCGTGGCGGAGTTGCAGATTCCTGCTGCGAAATATGAGGCGTGGCGGTTGGTTGTTGTGATTGGAATCATGGGCGTTATTTTTTTTTTGGGGCTTTGGCTTCTTTTCGCAAGAGTAAAGGCAGCAGCACAATAATATGGCATACGACGAAAACAAACGCATCCTGGCATACACACTGTTTCTGCAGGGACTGAACTCAGAAGAAATTGCAGAGAAGGTTAAGAGCACTTTCAAAATGCGGAGTTTTTCTGCGAACACAGTACGCCGTTGGGCAGATGCAAAAGATCATGCAGGAAAGACCTGGGAAGACCACAGGCAGCGCGTCTTGTCTCACGTGCGAGTAACAGTCGAGCGCAGTGCCCAAAATCGTCTGCACGAATTTCACGAGCGCACAGATACGCTCATT
>DYNZ01000013.1 GCA_020720805.1 Leptospira biflexa
CGTAGTATACCAACGTCCTTTTGGCACAAAGTCCATTGCAAACAGTATAAGCAATTTCAGGGAAAGGAATCCTCGGGCAGAAGTATGGATAGCGATATAGGCACAGGAGAAATTCGGTCAATATTCAAACAGACATTGCGTCCCCGTTTACGCATGGATATCACTCCGCTTGTGGATATTGTTTTTTTGCTGGTGGCCTTTTTTATGTTATCCAGCAGTTTAGGCAAGGATCAAACTCTTTTCGTTGATCTTCCCAAAGCAAAACAGAGCAAAACCTCGCCAGCAAGGGAGATCGTTATCACCGTAGATAGTCAGGGGCAGGTTTATCTGCACAACCAGAAACTCAGCGACAAGAATTACCAGACGCAACTCATCACAGAAATAAAAAAAATTGGCACTGATCGTCACATCATTATACGAGGGGATAAGAAATCCCCTTATGAGAAGATAGTGGGAATAATGGATACTCTATCGGAACAGGGGATAAAAAATTTTGCGTTATCTATACAAAGGCAATAAAAAAACTGGCCTGTCACAGCCAGTTTTTTGAATTATATTAAAGGGTTACGGTAACGTTTACTTGTCAGGGGTTGTTCTGACGCGACCTTTAATCTTTTGAAGATGATCACCCCACTCAGTATTAATCTCCGCACCATCAAAATGTACATCAAAGCGGTTGGTCAACGTCTTTAACTGGTCAAAGAAGAGATACACCGGTTCTGTGTTGGTGTGCGGGGTAGAGCGCACAATGAATTTGACAAATTTGAGTCCCTTGTGTTTTGGGAAGGAGGATACCTCTTGCGGAACATCAACGGGAATGTCTGCAACCATCGGTCTCCAACCAACAAAATCAAGGTCTGCTCTCATGCGTCCATCTTCATCGCGATACCGAAAAAGAACCTTGTGGGTATTCCCTTTCCAGTCGCGAATATATCCTTCCAGAACATACTTCTTTCCCTGCGACATAACCCAAACAGATAATTTCTGTACAACACCCTTTAGAGGGACTGCGGGCCCGATAACCTCCTGTGTAACCGGATCCAAGGCGTCTTTTCCATCCTTTTCTTTAAGAATGGGAGGAAAGATGGTAACAAAATTGTATCCTGGGTAACGGAATTGAAAACGAACGCCGTATACCTTTTTAGCTGGTGTATCGCCAAGGTCTCCTGGCTTGCCATCAACAACATTCTGATCCGCTCTGGAGTTCACAAAGGTGGGATCATAGGGAGTGGGAACGATCTTCCAGCCATTATCCTTCTCAAAGTCTTCAACAACTTCAGGCCGAAGCTGGTAAGCGGAGACATCGTTACCAATGATTGTTTTGGTTTTTGCCTTAGTGTCTGTGCTACCGGTTATTGCGATAAACACGGCCAGAACCAGGCTGATAGTCCATTTCATAATTAATCCTCGGCCAATCTTCAAATTATTATAGTATGCCATGAGTAAGCCCTCCTTTGCTCTCACCAAGTATCCAGAACTTCAGATCCATCATATTGATTTTCGGCAGTATCAGTCATAATGCTGAAGTTATCCAGATAAAAATAGAAGGTGCCTGGTGAATCAAATTGATCGCTTACCACATAGAAGGAGACAAAATGCAGGTTTTTATCCAAAAGTGCAAAGCGTGTGGACTGCGGCAGCCATCCTGGAATAGTAACAGTCATCCTTTTCCATCCGAAAAAGTCCATACGCCCCATTTTCAAAGTATGAAGTTTGCCACGGTAATCACGAACTTTGACAAACAAAGTGTGACGGTATTTGCGACCTAATGCCCAAACCCGGATCTCTTTTGCGCGACCTTTGATGATATATTCGTTTGGAGGGGCTACTTCCACGCGGTCAAATCCACGATCTTTGAAATAGCTTTTTACTCCAAGAATGTATTTGGTAGCAATAACTGCCAGCTCTTTATCATTGGTGCCAGCTGGGTTTGTATTTGCCGGAGGTGTTGTATTATTCAGCTTTGCAAATTTTTCAGCTGCCTCACGTCTTTTTTTGAAAGCGATTTCTCTGTATTGCTCTAAATCTTTTTTCTCTTCGTCATAGCTTTTATTGTCCGGTTTTCCTTCGAGTTTGCGAACCCTGGTCTCTCCTAAAGGGCTGGTTGCGCTTGCCCGCCAATCTTCGCAATTCTCAAAATCATTGAGCAATTCAAATTGGATACCCTCGCCGGACCGCTTCATGCCAAAATTTGCCCGTATAATATCTTCCTCGGTCAATTTTGGCAAAGTATCCTTGTTATTTGAGCCAGTATTCGCTGGCGGTGTTGTTGTGTTTGTATTCGCCGGCTGGTTGCCTGGCTGATTTTGGGCGTTACTTGCTTGTGAACCAAGTAACCAGATTCCTGTGACCAAAGTAAAAATAGTCAGTAATAGATTTTTTATCTTCGGTCTATGCGTTAAATATATGTAACCCATAGCGTAACTCCTTTAATATTCGGGGAAAGCTTTGCAACAGATAGATTTAGATCTATAAGAAAACGAGTAAACCCACTGTTTTTCCTATCCAGTGCAATGGATAGATTTTCCTTATTAATTTTCTCGGCATCTATACTCGAATAATTTATGCTATCTACCAAAAACCTTTCAAGAAACAAGGAATATCAAAATTTCTAAAAAGCTATTGTATTGTCAGCAAAGTTCTTTTTTTGTGGAATTTTTCCAATATAGCAGACAGCCTATTCAAAGAGCTTGAAAAAATCTACTCATTAATTTTATATACGGATTAGCATTGCAAAACCATCAATTACTTTTTTTTTCAAAAAAAAATCAGTTGTTTCGCAGAGTGAGCGGCTTTAGTGAACGATAGAGTGTTATCACAGGTCAGGATGCAGTAGGATTGCTATGGATAAAAATGAGATACGGAAAAAACTGGAGTCCCTTTACAAGGATAGCTCCGAAGAGAGCGCTGAAGAGCGCTTAAAAAAGGAGTTTATGCTAGAGCCAGAACCGGATCTAACCTTCGTTGAGCAGAATATTGCCCAGCATGAGGAAGGCTTGATATCGCTGGACGATTTGTTGAGCAAGAAAAGTGTTTCCGAATCCGTTGCCCCACAACTGGAGAAGCAGCCTTCAGAGTTAGCGCCGCTATCGATTCCTGCTCAGAAAAAGCCAGATCCCGCGAAATCCCCGAAGAGGGAGCAAAAGGGGGGAGACTTACCTCCGAATGTGTATGATCTTTTCTTGCGCACCTTTTACCATTACCAGGCAGAATGGCTTCTGGTTCAGGAGAAGGGGATCTGGTTAGGCGTCCTTGCAAAAAAAATGGTGTTAACGCGGCTTGCGGAGATTGAAAATTTTAATGATCCGTTCGTAAAAACCCTAAAAACAGAGGATCTTTTTTTTCCTGAAATATCTGAAGTGCTTGAAGTTCTGGTACGTCAAAAAGAGTTTCCGATTGTTGACGCTACAGGCCACTTTTATGACCACTTTTCTCGAGCTGCTTTTTTAGAGATGGCCGAGCTTTCCAAACTCCATTCTGGTCCTCTGCCTATGGTTATGAGCTCCATTTACAATGCGCGTACAGATAAGAAAATTAAAGATTCTGTTGAGAGTTTGCCCTCTAAACGGGAAAAAGTTGCACCAGCTCAAGTAACCGGCCAGAAAATTGATTGGTTTATATCCCTGCTTCTAGAGTCTGTTCCCTTTGGTCTGGCGGCTGTGGATATGCGGGGAAGGATAATATTTTTTAATCATCTATTTAAACAACTGCTATCGCAAAGCGCGGAGCTGGAAACGAAAAAAATTCTTCAAATAATCGAAGAGTTTGAAGCAATGATGAATCGTAAATTATCTGAAAAGCAGCAGATGCCCGGTGAGATTGTATGGCCTCCGTTTCGGATCACACTGCGTCTGGTGCCGATTCAAACTGAAAGAAAGACCGTGGGTTACCTCTGTCTGGCAGATGCTGGCGATTAATCTTTTTTTCGCACTGTTTTTGGTATTTATCTGCTTTATTTATCAATCTCTAATAATCAGTGATATCGTAGAAACCTCCCATTGAATTATGGAATTTTATCTATGAAAAGAGACGCTATATGGTTAATTCATGCAAACACTGGATTTTGAATTTAAACAAATTGGATCAGAGGGGAGTGGTGCCAAGTAGCGGCTATGGAGTTTTTCCGCACTTTGGTTCTGAGCCGCAATTCGCTCGATACAATTTGGGTTTTATCCTCGACTCCAGCCATGCCTTACATGGGATTTTTTCCATGCAAACAACCGAAGGGGATTTGACCTACAGAACCATTCGGCGTTATCAGGCGCCTTTGCATCGGCAGCAGATGACATCCTCAGGACTGGCTGGCGTTCTAACCCGTTCCCTCCACGGGTCTGACGGTCACGGTTTTGGTTTGCTTAAAAGACATGAATTCAAAGCCATTCTCGAACTTCTCCATAAAGGCAATCAACCCAAAGAGAAGCCCCTGCAGATTAGCTCTATGATCCGTAATCACCATATGCGGGTTCTTGTGCACTCAGAGCGCCTTTCGACAGTTCTGATTTTCGACATGGAACGTGACCTAGAGAATCTTTCCTATGCCGGCAGGTATATCCAGAGCATCAAGCAGGAGCTGCAGAGTTGTCAAAACTCGCCGCAGCAGTTCAAGGCCAGCTACCAGATGCTGCAGGAGCAGGCCAGATCTATCTCGGTATCTCTGTTTCAGGCGCAGGAACAGTGGAAGGCTTTTGATTCAGATAGCATTGTGGTAACCAATTCGACGCACGGCCTGTTTCCCTGGGAATTAATCTACTATCAAGATCAGATTCTCTCTCTGGTGAAAAATTTTTCAAGAATGCATTACTGGCCTATCCATATTTATGCGGCTGATCGTATAGCCCGTAAAAAGTACTCCATCAAATTGGCATTTCTCGACGCCCTGCATACCGAAAAATCGTACCAGGAGTGGCTAGAAATCTGTAACATAGGTCGGCTTTGCGGGGTGGAGGCAATGGAGTATATTCGCGTTGAGACCCCTGAAGATGTTCTGCGCGCAGCCAACCGTTTTTCGATCATCCATCTAGCTGGTCATGGCGAGATCCTGGACAATCAACTTTTGTTAAAACTGCCCAGAGCAACGTTGCCGTTGCATCCTCGAAATTTTTATATGCCATTGCCTTTACTTATGGTTGCCCATATCTGCGCTGCGGCAGGGAGCGCTGTGCTTCAAGATCCCTCATTTCCCGCGCATCACTTTCTGGTACCGGATATTATGGTCAAAGATGGCAGCCAGCGAGCTTTCTTCCAGGCTTTCTATATGAATGTTTTTCAAAAAAATTCCATTGGTCAAAGCGTTCGTCTTGGTAGACAGGCATCCCTGCTGGGGAACGAAGATCCATTTGCTTTTGTCTATTATGGTAACGGGGATCTCTCTCTCAAATCCTATGCTTCTGTGTAAGGTTTCCTGCTTGACACAGAGGGGTAATCGGTCATGGTTTACCTTGTGCGTTTTGACAGAAAAAATGTGCAGATTCCATGTTGAATGATAGAATTCATGACCGCAAAAAAGCAGGAACATAACAAAAAAGAGATCTTTTCCTCAGCGTACTCTACCTACCCGGCTAACAAGCAAAAAAGGAAAAAGGCAAGGATTGCGGTTGACATTGAAGGGCTATTAGAAATTTCTGGTCATCCTGCGTCGGATTGTCGCATAACGAGCCTCGGTCCGGGCGGTATGACTCTGGTTGTTCGGACAACCGTCTATCTTGGCGATCTTGTAAATATACGTTTTGTGGTTGGCATGAGTCAGCTCAATATTGAATGTGAAGTTGTACGGACAACCGGCAAAGAGGTTGGTCTAAAATTTCGATTGCTCTCTGATGAGGACGAGCAAAAAATTCAATCGTTAATCTACAAAGATGCCTTTTCCAGGCCGATCAAATAAAGAGCGCTAAAGAAGAAAGAATTTTTTCCGTTATTATGTCTTTAAGGAGCCAGCTTTGAGAGAGAAAGTATTTTGCGCGAACTGCGCAAATTGTATTGTTATTCGTCAGTTTGACACAGAACCGGATAAATATGTGTTAAGAGTGAAATGCCTAAAGAAGAAATGGGTGAAGAGATCCGGCGAAGAAAAACTATACAAATATTTTACCGTTGGTCGCAGGGTTCAGGAAGACTGTACTGAATACGCTGAAATGGGCAACCTACTGCCATATATAAAAAATCTTCGCAAGGAACTCCCTATTAAGGATGAGGTTTACGCTCTGAAATAGTAGAGCTGGAGGATTTGAGTGGCCCTGGCTGAACTATTGCAGGCGGAAGACATAATCGAGCTGAGTCCAGATAGCAAATGGACTCTTATCGATCAGCTCATTCAATTTTTATTTGCAAGGAATAAAATAGAAGCCAGTCATCAGCAGGAGATCACTCGCCTTATACGCGAGCGAGAAGAGTCCATGTCCACCGGTATCGGTGATGGTGTGGCTATCCCCCATTGTTCTTTTGCTGTTGTGGATACCCCGGTTCTGGTAATGGCAGTAATTCGTTCCGGAGTCGATTTTGCGGCTATTGACAACCAGCCTGTTTTTTTTATTATTCTCTTAATCGTACCAAAAAATAAATTTCAGACACACATCTCAACTTTAGCGGAAATTGCAAAACTGATGAACCATAGCGATTTTCGGCAGCAATTGCTTGGCTGTCCCGATACCCAGGCTATGGCTAAGCTGATTCATGACCGCGGGTAGGACTCCCTTGTTAAAGATACGAAAATACCAACATCTCTCCATGAAAGAGCGGATGGAGATACTGCAGCGAAATCCGGTAAACTTAGCTGGTTCATTTGATCCTCAGGTAAGCTCCATATTGCGAAGTGTTCGAAGAGCGGGCGACCTTGCTGTGCAAAAGTACAATAAGCAGTGGGGTGGCGCACAATCGCATCCTTTACTCTATACAAAAGAAGATTTTTTAAGAGCCTTGCAGAGGATCGATGATCCGGTTCGGGAAGCTTTGCGAGAAGCAGCCAAGGAGATTAGGCAGTTTCATCGGCATCAGGTTCGGAAGAATATCCGGATGCAAAAAAACGGCAAGGAGTTGGGTGTTCGCTTTGTCCCTCATAAACGTGTTGCCGTGTATGTGCCAGGCGGGAAAGCTTTGTATCCATCGACTGTTTTAATGGGCGTAATTCCGGCAAGGCTGGCCGGTGTCTCGGAGGTTGTGGTGCTGAGTCCAGCCGCTGCGGATGGTTTGGTGCATGATGTCATTTTAGCTGCCTGCGCGCTGGCGGAGGCCGATGCTCTTTATGGTGCAGGCGGCGCTCAGTCTATTGGCGCGGCAGCATACGGAACTGCCGCACTGGCACCCGTAACGATGATCGTTGGGCCTGGAAATAATTTTGTAACAAGAGCGAAGTGGCAGGTTAACCAGGAAGACCGGGTCGCCATAGATTCTCCTGCCGGTCCTAGCGAGGTATTGATTCTGGCTGAAGCAGTTGTCTCGCCAGAATGGCTGGCTGCAGATCTCCTCAGTCAAGCGGAGCATGGATCTGATTCCATGGCCATATTAGCGACTGCGGATGAGTCTTTAGCCAATGATGTTGCCAAGGCAGTCGCAGAAAGGCTACGGCAAAAGTCGCGCCGTCTGGAACACAAGCTGAAATCGATTCAGGAGTATGGACATATTTTGCTATTTCCTTCGCTGGAAGAGATGATACACTTCAGCAACGATTTTGCGCCAGAGCACCTACAGATCATAACGAAGCGGGATGATTATATTCTTGAAAGAATCGTTAATGCGGGATCTGTCTTCATTGGCCCCTATTCACCTGTTGCTGCCGGCGATTACTGTTCTGGTACGAACCATATTTTACCAACCTCTGGTATGGCTGGATTGTATTCAGGGTTAAACGTCGAAACATTTTACAAACGATTTACCTATCAAAAACTGGAGAAAAAAGGGTTGGCCAGACTCCGTTCAACAATCGATACTCTTTCCCAGACAGAGGGGTTAGATGAGGAACATGGGCGATCCGTACATATTCGATTTGATCCTAAATAGGCTGATCTTTTTCCTGCGACGGTCATCCGGCATACTATGATAGATAACATCAAATTCAATCAAACCTTGCAATCTGACCACTCCAGGGATGAGGAGAATCGATTACGCCCCGCCATATTGAGTGAGTTTATTGGGCAGAATAAAAATGTTGATAATCTTTCCGTTTTTATGTCTGCTGCGCGCAAACGCCGCGAGAGCCTCGATCATGTTCTTTTGTCCGGGCCTCCAGGATTGGGCAAAACAACGCTGGCTCATATTATTGCCAGAGAGATGGAGGCGCAGATGAAAAGTACCTCTGCCCCTGCCATAGAAAAGGCCGGTGAATTGGCAGCCCTGCTTACCTCATTAGAAGATGGCGATATACTCTTTGTGGACGAAATTCATCGGTTATCGACCCAGGTTGAGGAGATATTGTATCCAGCCATGGAGGATGGATATATTGATATTTTGATTGGCCAGGGACCCGCAGCCAAATCCTTCAAAGTGAATCTGAAAAAATTTACCCTGATCGGAGCTACAACTCGTCCAGGATTGCTCAGCTCGCCTTTGACTGCTCGCTTTGGCATTATGATGCGACTGGAGTATTACGGGTTAGAGGAGATGGAGCAGATTGTGCGCCGGGCAGCGGATATTCTTGCTTTTGAAGTGGAGCCTGAGGCCGTTACGGAAATTGCCAGACGAGGACGCAGCACGCCAAGGCTTGTTATACGGCTCTTGCGGCGCATCAGGGATTTTGCTCAGCATCATAATGAATCTCGCATTACCAGTCATAGGGCAGCGTTTGCCCTAGATCGTATGGAAATTGACCATCTTGGTCTGGATTTACTGGATAGAAAAATATTGCAGACCATTATTGAATTTTACCAGGGTGGGCCAGTCGGTTTGAAAACCCTGGCCACAGCAGTAGGTGAGGATCAGGATAGCATTGAGGATATTAATGAGCCATTTTTAATCCAGATCGGTCTGTTGCAGCGTACTGCTCGAGGTCGAGTTGTTACCGCGCGCGCTTTTGAGCATTTGGGTATATCTGTGCCTAAGGGAATTCCAGGGGGTGGTCTGTTCTAGGGTAGATTTATACGGTTATTTGGCGTGAAAGGGTGGGTCATTTGAAGCTGGAGATAATGTAGAGGTTTCCATGCGGCTGGGACAAAAAATGGCAATGGGGCAGGATGTGCACAATGGTTTACGGGCGGTGCAAATGCGGCGTCCATGAAGAATCAGGGCATGGTGCAGATCGTGCCATGTATCTGGAGGAAAGAGGGCGCAGACGTCACTTTCTATTTTTGCAGGATCCGTATGGCTGGACCAGCCAAGTCTCCTGCTCAATCGCCCCACATGAGTATCCACGGCAAAGGCCGGGATGCCAAACCCTACGGACAGAAGCACGTTAGCTGTTTTGCGACCCACTCCTGGCAAAGCCTCCAGGTCGCTCCGATTGTGAGGAACTTTTCCCTGAAAATGTTCTACGATGATCCTAGCGGATTGGTTTAGATAGCGGGTTTTCGCTGAATAGAGTCCACAGGATTGTATGAACGTAGTCAGTTCCCGTGTGTTTGCGATTGCCAGGCTCTGGAAATCCGGGTAGCGCGCAAAAAGCATTGGAGTTATCAAGTTGACCCTTTTATCCGTACATTGCGCGCTGAGCACAACAGCCACAAAGAGTTGATACATATTCTGGAAGGATAGCTCAGATTCGAGTAGGGGATAAGATTTTCGCAATATCTGCAAAACCTGCTGGTGCGGAGAACTCATAGAGCTGGGTGACTATCCTCGATAGCTTCCCGAAAGGCCTGGATCAGGTGTTGCTTCGCTTTGGTGTCAGATACTTTTGTTCCTGCTGCGTTTTTATGACCGCCTCCATGAAATTTTTGCGCCAGGGCAGCCACATCAAGATCGCCAATTGAACGCATGGAAACCTTAAATCTGCCGTCCTCCTCCTCCCGGAAGAAGAGACTTCCTAGAATTCCGGTATATTGCAAGGGTACGTTGACAATATTATCTGTATCCTCTGCAGAGACCTGGAATAGATTCATCTGCTCGCGGTTGATATCGATAATAGCCAATCTGCCGTCACATAGGATTTGAAGACTCTGCAGAGCCGGGTTCATCAGCATAACCCGTCCAGGGCGGAAATTTGAGAAAATTTTTTCGTAAATCTCCTGGGTGTCGATGGGATGCCGTAATAGCTCCGCCGCGACAAGATGGGTACTAACGCTGGTCGCGGGATAGCGAAATCCGCCCGTGTCTGAGAGGATGGATGTGTAGATGGCTTTACTGGCGGTCTGCGTAGGGTGGACGCCAAACGCAGTTAAGAGAAAAAAGATGAGCTCACCGGTCGCTGCCACATTCTGGACAACCAGGTTTTTTGCTGCGATTTTCGGCTCACACACATGGTGATCGATAATAAATAGCCGGGGAATTACATCGTGGATCTTATCATAGATCCAGCCGCATCGGTCAAAGTCGTTAGTATCAAGTAGCAGGATGACAGATTGATCCAGATCTGGCCAGGGATAATCCCGGGGTAGTGAGGTCAGGATATGCTCTTCATCCATAAAATGGTATTTGTCCGGAGCTGGATCGCTATTGGCAATGATCACTTCTATGCCAAGCTGTCTCAATCCCAGAAAAAGGGCGCTCTGGCTACCCAGGCCATCCGCATCCGGATACTCATGGGTGGAGAGATAGATTTTTTTTGCACGTTCAAGAATATTTTGTAAAATATAGAGTCCAGGAAGCAGTTTATCCACCTGCTCGGAAGGAAGTATTTGGTAAAGCGCCTCCGGATGCAGAGGAAGATTGCGGTATTTTGTAGGAAAAATTTTCTGGTCTTCAGCAATAACAGGTATGCATTCGACCAGGAATTTTTTCTCTTGGAGCATCTGTTCTGAAATCATAGCTTTTTCCTGTTTGGCCCGCTTTCTCTTTGCAGTATAATACTGCTAATTGATGGAAATGGCCAGAAAATTTTTTCGGCGCAAACAGGTAAGCTAAGGTTTTTGACGTCAGCTTGCTCGCAGGCGCAGATCCAGAGCCTTCTGGAAAAGCTCCAAAGCGCGATCATGCTGACCATCGTAATAGTAGAGAAAACCGAGGTCAAAATGGTGATTGCTGCTACTCTTGGCTTGCTGGCTCCGGGATATCTCCTGTTCCATTTCGCGGATTTTAACAGGAATCTCTCCCATTGCTGATTTTTTCTCTTCATACGTGGGAAAATGGTATTTGTCCCGATGAGGGTGCATCTCCCTGGAAGTTTCTAGATATTGAAGAGCTTCCCTGTTTTTACCCAGTTTGAGCATGGATAGCCCCATGGCCTCATAGTGATTGTGGTTGGCTAATCCCTTCTGGATGGAGACATTGGCTATCTGGATCACTTTTTTAAAGGATTCATGATGAAGATAGTATTGCACCAAAAGCTGCCGTACCTCATCAATGATGGCTGATTGGCTGGCATCGCTCTCCATCTGCTCTAATTTTTTGAGAATCTTTTCGGCATCCTCTATCTGTTCCATTCCGATCTGGACTTTTGCCAGAAAGGCGATCATTTCGAGATGGTCAGGGGCTGCCTTGAGCGCCTTCTGTATAAACAGAATCGACTGCTTATAGCTTTCGATTTTAAAATACTCTTTTGCCAGCAAGAAATAGACTTCCGGACTTGCTTCGCATTGTAAGGCTTTGGTAAAGAAAAATACACTCTTTTTGAAGTCGTTGATGTGAGCATACGCTTTGCCCATGACAACATTCAGATCATAATTGTCTTGCATCTCTTCCTGGGCCAGCAGTGTTTCTCCCTGCTGGATCACAGCAAACGCTTCCTCTCTGGAGTGGATACGCTTTTCCCACTCTCTGATGTTCGTGCCTGTAACTGTTGCTTGCACTTTCATCCTCCCTGGATTGCCACCTGCAGTGGCTACATATTTTTATCTTGGACGTCGACTGTCAATTTGCTAAACTATCCAAATTATCGGTTGATTTTGCGAACTGTTTCTTTTTTTTTTAAGGATTGGCTAAAAACTGATATTTTCTGTTGCTCTTTTATAAAATAAACCCATTTTTGGAAAAAAAAATTCGGGCGGCATTATGAATTTTCAAGAATTGATCGGGAAATTAAATCAATATTGGTCACAGCAGGGTTGTCTTTTGGTGCAGGGGTATGATCTTGAGGTAGGAGCTGGTACCTTTAATCCCGCCACTTTTTTACGCTGCCTTGGGCCGGAACCGTGGAATGTTGCGTACGTTGAACCGAGCAGAAGGCCAACCGATGGTCGTTATGGGGAAAACCCCAACCGGTTGGGAGCCTATTATCAGTATCAGGTTATCATGAAACCGGCTCCGGAAAATATCCAGAGTCTCTATCTGGGATCTCTGCAGGAGTTGGGATTTGATTTACGTGAGCATGATGTCCGCTTTGTTGAGGACGATTGGGAGTCCCCAACTCTGGGTGCTGCAGGTCTGGGATGGGAGGTCTGGCTGGATGGTATGGAGATCACTCAGTTTACCTATTTCCAGCAGATTGGTAGCCAGGAGCTGGATCCTATCTCTGTGGAATTGACCTATGGTCTGGAGCGCATCGCGATGTATATCCAGGGTAAAGACAATGTGTTTGATCTGCACTGGAATGATTCCATCTTTTATGGAGATGTGCACCACCGTAATGAAATTGAATTTAGTCACTATAACTTTCATGTGGCAGATACCGCACTCTATTTTCAATTATTTGATAGCTATGAGAAGGAGTGTCTGCAGATTCTGCAATATCAAGCGGAGCCATTGGTATTGCCCGCCTACGACTTTGTGTTGAAGTGCTCGCATGCGTTCAATATGCTCGATGCAAGGGGAGCCATCTCCGTCAATGAACGGGTTGGTTATATTGGCCGGGTTCGAAACCTTGCCAGAGCCTGCGCGGAGCGTTACCTTGAAATTCGGGAGAGGATGGGTTTTCCCCTGCTTTCTCATCAAGCAAAGAGCCAGTTTACGAAATAGGGACACCATGGTGCGTTTTTTTACAATGATTGGGGCTCTGGTTGTGGCAGCCTTTTTTGTGTTGTTTGCCTATATGATCTGGAGTTCTCTCCATAAAAAAATTGCTACTTTGGTCAAAGAGCGAGACAAAGAGAGGGAAGATTTGGAAAATCTAAAGCGTGATATCCATGTCATGGAGGTTCGCTTGCAGAATATTGAGGATATTGTTGTCTCGGCGGAGTATCAAACAGAAAAAAAGTTCAAAGCCATGAACTAAGCAGCCATACTTTTCTCCTCTTTTTTCTGGCAGGAATTGAGTTTCGATTCATTTCCTGCTGGACATTTCCCGATCTTCTGATTTCATCCTCCCATTACCAAAACAGTAGCTGGAAGAACTATACCAATAAGCATCGAATTTGAACGGATGGGCAATGCTATAACCGCGTCCTTGTCGACCTTGGGTCAGCTCCAAAAATCTGTCACTAGTCCATCCGTGGACGTCGGTCGCTCCTGTGACTTCCTGTCACCCGCGACACTCGTGCATCCGTGCACATCGCATTGACAGTTGCAGGATACCCTGACTGCATGGCATTGCCTTGCGTCGGGTAATGCCAGGTCGTGGTATTACCAACGTCCTTTAGGTACAAAGTCCATTGCAAACAGTATATAATTCACAAATAGGAGGAAACTATGTCAATACAGGAGATTCTTACCGAGGAGCAAGGCCATATTGGAGTGATTACCCTGAACCGTCCGGAGCAGAAGAATACATTTACGGAAAATTTTGCAATCCTTCTCAATCAGGCTCTTCGAGAGCTGGATGCGAATCAACAGATTAGAGTGATTGTTATCAAAGCGGCAGGGAAACACTTTTCCACAGGCATTGATCTTGGCCTGTTTCGTGAACGCACTCCCCAGGAGTATAAGGATTTTATTGCTCTCATGGATAAGCATAATCATACAATCGCAGAAATGAAGAAACCGGTCATTGCCGCTGTTCGCGGTTACTGTCTGGCGAATGGAGCAGGGCTGGCCTTTGCTGCTGACCTCACCGTAGCGGGCGAAGGAAGTAAAATTGGCACAACTGCCATAAATGTGGGTTTGATCTGCACCGGTCCTGCCATTCCGCTGATGCGCATTGTTGGCAAAAAAAAGGCAATGGAGATGGTTCTGCTGGGTGAGATGCTGGATGCTTCCCAGGCGTTGTCCCTTGGTTTGGTGAATAAGGTAGTACCAGATGAGCAGGTGGATGCTGAGGCAATGGCTCTTGCTGCCAAGATTGTAGAAAAAAGTCCGCTGGCTATTCAGGCTGGCAAAGCGGGAATCAACGGAACGGCAAATATGTCCTACCATCCCTCTGTTGATTTCGGAAGCGGAGTGTTTGCCTCTTTATGTTCCAGCTCGGACGCTAAGGAAGGGGTTCAAGCCTTTTTGGAGAAGAGAAAGCCAAACTGGCAGGGCAAATAGCGCTATTTTTCAGAAAAAAGAGATAGGTAGTCAGCGTAACCGTTGGCTGCCATCTCCTCTTTGGGGATAAATCGTAGTGCTGCAGAGTTGATACAATAACGCAATCCTGTGCTTTCCGGGCCATCCGGAAACAGGTGACCAAGGTGGCAATCCCCTCTCTGGCTACGTACTTCAATTTGGTTCATACCGTGACTAGCGTCCGCAACTTCCTTGATATTCTTCAATGAAACTGGTTTGGAAAAACTTGGCCAACCTGTTCCGGAGTCATATTTATCCTGTGAACTAAACAGGACTTCGCCAGAGATAAGATCGACATAGATTCCCTCTTTTTTGTTGTCCCAGTACTCGTTCTGGAAGGGTCTCTCGGTTCCATGCTCCTGGGTTACATGGTATTGCAATGGAGAAAGTTTTTTTCTGATTTCGTCCATGGCTTACCGCTCTTTAGCCGTGTGTTGGGGGGTGAAAAAGAGCCTAATGTGGTCAAGGATCAGAACCAAAAGGGCTAACCCCATTCCATGAAACATAGCATGGAGAGACCAAAAACCAGGTAAGATCTGAAGTTTCACCAGAATGGTGTAGAGTCCTCCGCCAAGCATAGCTATAAATGCGCCTTCATTGCTGAAAGAAAATCGGTTCCGGAAAAAGCCAAACAGAATTGGCAGGATCATGCCTCCTGAAAAAAGCGCGTATCCCAGCTCCAGGGTTTGAATCATCGATTTAAAGTATAGGGCAAGGATGAAGGCCAGAATCCCAATTACGACTGTACTGGAACGGGCCGTTGAAATTTTTTGCTGCTCGGAGATGATGTTGCCGAGCAGATCATGGCTAACGATGGTGCTGCTTGTGAGCAGAATCGTATCCGCAGAACTCATGAGAATGGCAAGGAGTGCTGCGATAACGATACCACTAAAGAGCGGGGAGATATTTTGGATTAAAAATAGGGGTAAAACGGTATTGCTGTTTTTTATTCCAGGCATCAGGGCTAAAGCGCTCAGACCGATGACGGCTATTCCCGCTGCCCATCCAGCCCGGATAAAGGCGGACCATAGGCTTGCCTTTCTGGCTGTTTGTCCATCTTTGGCCGAAAAAATTTTAGCGTAGATGTCTGGACCAACCAAATGGGGGAGACCAAGCAGAAGTGTCAGTGTTATTACCGAGGAGAGAGAAAATTTGTCGCTGGCCGGAAATTGAAGAGCATAGCCTGGCAATGAGGCGAATAAACCCTCCGCTCCGCCAGCCAGGTAGAGACTGTAGGGAACCATGACAACGATAGCAGCGATCATCAGCCAGAATTGGAGAACATCTGTATAGGTAATTGCGAATTGGCCTCCAAGTACGGTATAGAGAACAAAAATGGTTGTAGCAACCAGACTCAGGATAATGGGATAGCCTGGTATAAAGGCGGTTATGATTGCCTCTGCAGCCTGGATGGTTAAAGCAAGCCATGCTATCTCGGCAGCCAAAATCACGATAGCTGCCGCCAGGCGCGCCCGTTTGTCAAAAAGTTTTTCTACTAACTCCGGGAGGGAGAAAACATCATACGAGTAGACCTTTCTGGCAAGCAGGAGGCCAAGAAAATAGAGACCAATTGCGGAGCCAAGATTCATCCAGATTCCTGCCAGACCAAACTGGTAGATGTAGGCCGTGGCAACCAGGGTAGCGCTGCCTCCGATGCCTGTGGCGCTGAGGCTTGCTGTGCTGGGAAGAAATCCGAGGCTTCGGTTCGCGACAAAATAGTAGCGAACCGAACGCAACTGCTTTGAGTATCTCCAGCCAATGCTGAAAACGGCTAAAAAGTAGAGAAAAATTGTGAATGCAATAGAGAGAATCGTTGCCATGAACTGCTAACTCTATTCCTTGATCAGGAACAATTTCTCCTGGTAATAGCGTTTTTTCTCCCGAACCACAATGGAGGATAAAAAGATAACACCAATGAGATTGGGGAGTATCATCAGGCCATTCATGGCATCGGATAGATTCCACACCGTTTCTAGTTGAATGGTTGCGCCGACAACGATAAAAATGACGTAAATCCAATGATAAAATTTTATGGCGCGATTACCAAACAGATACTGAGCTGTTCTGTCGCCATAATAGGACCAGGCTATAATTGTCGAGTAGGCAAAGAAAACGACTCCAAAGATAACTGTCATGGATCCGAGGGTTCCTATTCCCTGGGAATAGGCAGCAGAAGTCAGCACGGTACCTGTTTGGCCACTGTTCCATAGACCTGAATTGAGGATTACAAAAGCGGTCATAGAACAGATAATGATGGTGTCGAGGAATGGCCCCAGCATGGCGACAATCCCCTCGCGGACGGGGAAATTTGTTTTTGCCGGAGCGTGCGCCATCGGGGCTGAGCCGATACCGGCCTCATTGGAGAAGGCGCCTCTGGCAACGCCATAGCGGATCACCTCCGCCACGGTTGCGCCGGCAAATCCTCCAGTGGCTGCAACTGGAGAAAATGCGGATTCAAAGATCATTGCGAAGATTTTTGGTATATTTTCGATATGCAAAAAAATAATAATCAGGGAAACGCTGACATAGCCAATGGTCATAAAGGGAACAATAAAACTAGAAAAGTTGGCGATTCGCTTGATACCGCCAATGATCACCAGGCCAGCCAGAATAGCCATCACCACGCCTGTGACCCATTTCGGAATGGCAAAGGTGTGCAAAAGTGGCTCCGCTATGGAGTTTGCCTGAACCATGTTGCCGATACCAAAGGAGGCGATCAGCGCGAATAGGGCGAAGGCCTGCCCAAGCCATTTTTGCTTTAATCCGTACTCGAGGTAGTACATAGGGCCGCCGCTAATCGTGCCATCAGGGTTTTCCTTGCGAAACATAACGGCCAGTGAGCAACAGGTAAACTTAGTGGCCATACCGACCAGCGCAGTGACCCACATCCAGAAGATGGCGCCTGGCCCTCCGGAGGCAATGGCTGTAGCTACACCTGCGATATTTCCTGTACCAATGGTAGCGGAAAGAGCCGTGGATAGAGCCTGGAAATGGGTAATCTCCCCCTTTGCCTTTGGACTGTCATATTTTCCGGTGATAAGTTCTAAAGAATGTTTGAAGGCGCGAATCTGGATAAAACCGGTTCGAATCGTTAGGTATAAACCGGTTCCCACAAGAAGCGTAATGCTTACAGGTCCCCAGGCAAAGTTGCCAATATGTTTTATGATCTCATTGAAGTCCATCGCTACTCTCCACGGAAATTTGTTGAATGTTGAACTGGTCACGGCGTGAAATATATTTTTCGCCGATAGGAATTTCAAGGCGCGCCGTTGTTAGGCCATCTTGTGAAAAAATTGAAAAACATCGGGGATTGATCCCTTCCTTACGAAGAGCGATGGTAACCAGGGTCATACCCAAGCCGGCTCCTTCCTCTTCGTCTGCGAAATGGTTATAGAATTCGATTAGATCTTCAAAGCGCATAGAATGAAAGAGCTTTTCGCGAACTCGGGCATTCTCTGTTTCCGATATCAGAGCATTATTTTTGACCTCTACCATAAAATGCTCCTGGCCGTAGATAAAGTCAATCCAGACAGCGTAGCCATGGTCTTTGCAATCCCTTGCGTGGGTTTCTATAGTGGATGATTCAATTTTCTTTTTCAGAAGGGACAATCCACGATTGTAATCTTCGTGGTTGTCGATATCAAGACCGTTTTTTTCAAAGATGATACGCTTGATATTGGCCTTGACAGCATTGATGGAAAGCTCTTTGATTGCGGCAAACAGGGCGCTAACCAGGTTGGATTTCCCATAATAGGAGAGAGTCTCTTCTAAAATCTGGCGGATTTGCTGATTTGTCTGAGGCACCATCGCATAGCTCTTGATGCGGATAGTTTTTCCCTGTTGAACAGCAAGTGCAATTTCATCTTTCATGTTGATCCGGACACAATATTTCGATGCAGACTCATTTCAGAATATGAGTAGACCAAAGGCAAGCATAATTTCGATTTTTTGAGGTTTCCAATATGACGCGATCCATCTTGTTTCCTATTGTTATGGTTCTTGTGTTTTCCCTGGTTCTGTTTCTCTTCTGGCAATGGCGTGCCCGTTTTCGCAGAATTAGGATTTTTACCAAACGAGAGCTGATCGCATCAGACCTCCTTTTTGCCGCAGCCCTTGTTCCAGTTGCCATGCCGTTTTTGTTCTATTTTTTTTCCGGACGATTTCATCCCATACCAGTGTTCTCAGCCTGGTACTCTTTTTTCTACGTGGCTTTTTTGTTTGGAATTTTTTCTCTTTTTTTCTACGGCCTGCTGCGTGGTGTAATGGGGGTTGTGCGAAGGTTAAGGGGTACACGAACGTATGTATACCGGTTTCGCAATAGCGCAGAGATGGCGTCGCTGCTGCTTTTTCTATTTTTATATGTCAATTTTTTGATTACACAGGGGCAGGATGCTGAGATTAGCGAGCATACCGTTTCTATCCCGCAATTTGAAACTTCGTGGAGTGGCTTTCGTATTCTGCATATTTCTGATCTCCATATAGGCCCTGTTGTTCACCGCGACTATCTGCACCGTATCGCGCGACAAATCAATGAGGTAAACGCCGACATGTTAGTTGTAACCGGCGACATTATTGATCATGATATGCGCTATGCGCCTTTGGTTCAGAAGTTTTTTTCAGAATTAAAAAAGTTTCCACTGGGAACCTATGCAATTATGGGAAATCATGACATGATAGAAAGTCCTGAACCTCTTCAGAAGGCTCTGGCGCAGTCAGGAGTTACTGTGTTGCTGAACCAGATGAGAAGCATAGAATATAAAGGATCCTCCTTCTTTTTAGTTGGACTCGATTACCCAAGTTTGCGAGAGCATATGCTCGGAAGTCGCAGCGAAGTAACACAAAATTATTTCAGAAGAGCGACGGTGGGTCTCAGTAAGAAGGACAAAAAAGTGGTGTTGAATCATCATCCTACAGATTTTTATTTTTTACAATCGCAAGATGTTCAGCTTGTACTCTCGGGTCATACACATGGTGGTCAACTGGAGTTCTCGCGTCGGCATAACTCTTTGTCCTTGGTTGGATTATTTCACCCTTTTTATAAAGGCTGGTATAGGGGAAAATCTGGGGAATCTCTTTTGTATGTAAATTCCGGTTTGGGACATTGGTTTCCGGTGAGGATCAACTGTCCAGCTGAGATAACTGTCATCGAATGGAAGTAGCATTATGGCGGAAAGCAAGATGAAAAATCTGTTCTATTTTTACCGTGAATACCGGACAGCTCTATTTGATTTGGTCTTCGGGGTAGAGCTGGAAATTATGAATGAAAATCATTACCCGTCTGTCTTTGTGGAAATTTTTGCGTCTGGAGCGATGCCAGAGACTTCACAAGCACGCGAATTTTTTTTGCGGGCTAATGATTTTTCAGGGTTGTCGAAGGCAGAAATTAATTTTCTTATGGAATATTCAGAACGGGTTTTTGCTGCATTTCGAATGGATCTGGCTCATTATCTACAGGGGGATTTTCTGATTCTCTATTCCTGGCCTGTCAAAGAAGAGCTATTGCCTCCGTTTGCACGAGAAGTCTTTCATTTTTTACGCCACTATGAAATTTTAAATGGCGCTCGTATCTGGCAATATGGTGAAATTGCATCCTGGATGGAGCGACCCGGTTATCAACGAGCAGTCGGTCGCGCTATGGCGTTAAACCCTTTTCCGCTGCTTTTGCCGTGTCATAGGGTGGTTCCGAAAGCAGGTGGTCTTGGCAATTATGGACCGGGCAGACAAATCAAAGAGGCACTGCTGCGTCATGAAGGGTTATATATTTCATAAAAATTTTTCAAGGATCACAATGATATACTCGAAACACTTTGGTTCTCGGGTTTTATATTAGCTAAAGGGTGTGTCGACATCGCTGGCATTGCCTTGCGATATCCGAAAACCAAAATGCCTTTAGTATAATTCCTTATTTTTAGGGGGAAAGGTTATATTCATTTTTTTTTAGAGATAGTGACAGCAAAGATTTATATGAGATAGTTTCATTCAAGGTTGATGTAGTCTGGCGTTGGAAAATGGTTATTGCTCTCCTGTCAGGCTTCCTCCGTTAAGGGTTGCATGAGTTCAGGATAGCTCTTTTCAAAAAGTAAAAAAATATTTTCTTTCGTAGCTCGCTGTGTCCAGTAGCTATCCTCGATAAGACCGCCAGCCATGTGGGAATGGCCGCCGCCAAATCCGATGCCATGAAGCGCGTTGCGGATAATATCAGCGGCGTTCCATTGCGTGGTATCCGACCTCAGCGAAAAGTTTATCGAATCTCCGTTGTTAGCGGCGATGACTACCAGATTGATTTCATTGACAGAGATAAAAAAATCGGATAAAATACCAAGAAGGTTTTGCGGGCAACCCCTGGGAAGCCAGATAAAGGCGCGGCTTTCATATTGACGCAGTTGCGCCAGCGCCTCTCGAAATATATCCAGATCGGCCAATTCAATATTATTTTTGATGCTATGGTTTACATAGTCCAGGTCAGCCAGCTTGCGTAAGGAGTTGTATGCGATATAGTCTTCTTCTGTCATTGCCCGCGATAGATTGGCTGTATCGATACGCAGGCCGATCATCAGAGCTGTGGCGACATTGCGCGGAGGGAGAATGCCAAGAGCGCTATAGTATTCATAAATGATGCTGGATGTAGCTCCGTAGTTAGAGCGGATATCGATATAGGGGACATCGTCCGGAACTTTGACCTCATGGTGGTCGATAATACCTATATCGCGACCTCCCAATTCCTGAACATTGCGCAAACCCTTGCAGCCATCTACAATCACCACGGGATCGTCTTGGTGGATTTGGTAATAAAAAAACGGGCGAATGGGAATGTCGAGATCTCTAATCATATAGCTTAGAGCCGCCCTTTCGATAAAACCATAGTAAACAAGGCGGCATTCGAATCCCTGGGTCTGCAGAAGATGACCTAGGCCAAAGGCGGCTGCGACCGCGTCCGGATCGGGAAAGTTGTGTGTCTGGATATAAATCGTCTGTTCCTGTTTCAAGAGATGTAAGAGCTTGTGAATATCAGATCGCTGTGTCATGGGATGAGTCTCCTTTGGCAGAGTATTCCATTACCAGAGAGTTCGATCGAAAACCGAGGCTCTCCCAAAAATGGATGGCGCGCTCGTTGCGCAGAAACACTTGAAGCTGCCAAGCGTCCGCATCTCTATCATCACCAGACATAATAAAATGAATGAGCTGCTTCATCACGCCCCGGGATCGCAAGGATGGAACTGTATAAGCAGCTTCAATATACGCAATTTTTTTGCCAAGTAGAAACCGTTTTCTACGCAGGAGGAGACAAAAAGCCAGATAATTGGTGCCGCTAACCGCCAGATAGTATTGATAATTGCCCGTAAGCTGGTTCAGCGGCAGGCGCTCTAATAGCTGATCCGCCTGGCTATGGCGCTCCTGAAGCGGCAGCACCTCAAGGTCATAGGAGAGAATCTCCTGGTAGTATTCCCGCAATAGAAGAAGTAAACCAGATTTATCCTCGGGCAGTGCGGGACGGTATTGTATGGGTGTAGAGATGATTTTCATCATAAAACGACTGTTGCTAGCCGTGTTTTTTCTGAAAAGAAAAAAAATTCAGTTGGTATTTTTTGCGAAAGGGAATATTTTCTTTTTAGGGACCGAAAATAACTGGAGAGAAGAGTGGGTGGTTCGCTTGAAGAAGACTCAAAGCCGTTTATCAAATAGGCCAGGAAATTTCATCCTTCTTTGCTTGGTGTTGCTTTTGGATGTGGTCGGCGGAGTGGAGGGTAGTCTATCCGCCCAGGATAGATGGCTATTTGTGCGCGATTCCCAGGGAAATGAATATTATAAGGACGCGCAAGGAAAGATTCATTCTGAGGGAAGATACAGAGCAGATCTGCGTCCGGTATCTCTGGAAAACGCGCCGTTTTATTATGCCCATGCTTTTGCTTTAATGAAAAATCCAGACCGTCCTTCCAGGCAGCAGGGCGCGCGAATTTTGAAGGAGATGTTGCTATTGCCAGCAACCGAGAGGGCGCATATCTGGCGCATCAAGGCTGCGCGAGCTTTGGCTCACTTCCGCCAGGCGTGGGGCGATACCTTCCTGAATTTGGAGAAGGAGATTACCTTTTTGCGTGTGGAAGATACAATCGGTAAGGAAATATTTTTGCATATACCGGATGCCTATGTGAATGTGCGTTATCCGGCGGATTGGGATTATATTGAACGAAGAGAAATTCATGAGCCTTACACAAGGGTAGAAACGGTCCTTGTTGGAAAAAAGTTTCCAGAAATTGAGCAGATGGCGATTTCGTATGATCGTTTTTCTGTGCGTCATTTTACTTCGCTGGAAAAATATAGGGATATTTGGTGGGTCCGTCTGGAAAACCTTCAGGTCACCGTGAAGAGAAATCCTCTTACAACCGAATTGTTAAAGGGGCTTCATCCTGCGCTTGGCTACCACATATCCTTTTTCAGGCCGGTTAGTAGGCAGGTATTATCGCATCCGATGTTTCCAGAGGAGAGGAAGTTGGCTTTGGCAAGAATGAGGCAGAATCATATCGGCGGTGAGGAGTATTTTTTTTATAAAAAAAATATTGGCTATTTTATTTCCTGGTCGTGTAATTACAAAGATTACACCTCGAAAAAGGAGCTATTTCGTGGAATTATCAATCGCATGGAGGTTCGACCTTAATGCTACTCGGTGAATCTATTTTTCGCAATGACAAAAGCGATGAGAAAAAAATAGCTGTGGAGGATAGCCTCCGATTGGCTTATCTGGAACAGAAGATCATTCCTGTGAATGATTTTTACTGGTACCTGGAGTCGGTAGAGGTGGATACCTATATAAAAGAGGAGTCGCGCTTTGAAGTTCGGCCTGAAGTTCTGCCAATCAAACTACCTCCTGTCATGTCCCTTGCAGAAAACGGAACGTATAACTCTGAGCTTTCCATCAGGCTATTTCAGTATGCTCAGGAACAGGATGAGCCTATTCACCTTTTGAAAGTACTGAGCGAAAATTCTGAAATCGCGGATGATATTGGCAGGGTATATGCTCAATATTTTAACTATCTGCATCGCTTTGACAGTCAGATTGAACAATTTCGAGATGGTAATGCCAGGGCGCTGGAAATAGCTGTTTATATAACAGAAACTTTGTTAAAGTTTGAACCATCATATATCAGTCTGCGTTATCTTGGAGATTTTCATACATTCAATCTCAATTGGCTTTTGGCAAAGATGAATCGATCCAAAGAGATGATCAATTTGGAGCCAGATACCGTGGAATACCTTATTAAAAGGTGTGATCTCTTTGGTGGTGATTATGCTTTTGATGAAACCTACCAGGCGCTATCAGCACTGTTTCTGCATAAAGCCCGCTATGAGTATTAATTTTCGCGATGACGTTGGGGAGATTTAGGCATTCGGAAGGAGGCTTCCTCGCCAATTTAAACTGCAAAGAAAGTGCTCTTCGCACTCCTCATATCCTGTGAGTCGAAAAACTAAATGCTTTTCGGTATATTGAACAATCGTTTGCCTATAGGGAGCGGGTGTAGTCAATGATGCTGCTGGCAATAACTGCATTTGGATGTTGCGAGAGAAGACGAAGTTGATCTCGAAAAAGTTCCGGATGCCGATGCTTACTTAAAAAATGGATCAAGATTTTTAAGGCCTGAGCTTCCAGTTGTCGTAATTGACGGTTATAAAATTCTTCTTCCTGAGCTGAGGCCTGGGCATTTAGACAGGCGAAAGCATCCCAAATGAGAAGATCATTGTGAGCTTCGATATATGAGAAATGCCTGGTCGCTTCAATCTGTAGCGATTCATGTTCCTGCAAAAAAAAATCATATAATATTTTTGTGCTTTCATTATCATACTGTTTTAGGTAATCTGCGGATGCTTGGATAGCCTCCTGTAGTTCCATATAGACGCCAAGCAACCCCATTTTTGTGATGCTCTCATAGGTTGTTGTGTGCATAGCATCTTCGCTTCCGCCAGGCGAGTGAGTTCGGTACCAGTAATAGGTATGGCAAATACGGCATTGCATTAAATGTTCATCACTGCTTGAAGTCATTTTCAAAGCAGAAATATGCTCAAGATTTTTTATTTCGTCCGGGAAAAAATCAGGTGTGTCATTGCTAATCTCCATGTAATCCGGCAATACGCTGCAATCCTGGCAAAATCGGGCTATTGCTGCATATCGGCGAAACCAGTGCTTAAGAAATGGGTTCATCCGCTTTGGTTTTTTCTCGGTCTTGCTTGGAGTGCAACGCTTACTTGTCAGGAAAGTAGTTGATCTCTCTTCTGAAAGAGGTTCCTTGGTTTTCCAGGATATAGTGAATTCTGGTAAGCTTCCCTTCTTTTATGGTTACATAAAACTGGGAAGGCTTTAACTGAAGAAGGTTTTTGGCCCGTAAATAATTTTTTGTGGTTTTGTCAAGCTCCCAGCGTTCAATGCGCAATAGGTGGCGGTCCAGGCTTAACTTGCCTTTCCATTCCCGTTTCTGGCTGCGCAGGGCAATTGTGGTGCGCTCCTCTCTTGTTTGGTCAATAAAAATTCTATAAAACCCCTGAGTGTCATATTGTGGATTGTCAAAATTCGGTTCTTGGAATGTTATTTCTACGTTATAATTTCCGTTCCAGGTGTTCATTTTGATGGGATTTTGAATTTGGATGGTATTGCAGCCTACCAAGATGAACAGTAGGAAAAACATAGCAATAAACCAATGAAAATTCATTAAAAAATTACTATTGGGAAGAAATAATTTTTTGCTGAAGCTGTTTTTTTTCGCATTTATCTGGATCATATTACTCTCCAAAGGCTTATTTTGAGATGCGGATATAATAGGGATTGGCATTATCCGCGCGCTTGGACGGCTCTATCACAACAAAACCACTGCCGTCGATTGTCTCCGTGAAAGATGTTTCACCGCCCCCCTTTGCCGCTACTTTTTTTAGTACATATCCTTGTTTGTCCGTCAAGGAAATATGAAGGGGCTCCGATGTTTCGTTGACCATGGTAAATCGCAACCGTGCTCGCTTGTTCTCTTCCGTGGTGATTTTATAAGTATCCTTGTCTTTCAGGCTGCTTAGGTAGGAAGGTCCGATAGAAAAATCTTTTTGATGCCAGGTAAAAGAGTTGGCCTGTTCCTGGGTATCATTTGGCTCCTGTTCTAAGCCCGATTGAAATTTTTTTTGTGTCAGACTGACCTGGTAAGGATTTTTAACATCCACTCGCTGGTTTTCATTCAGGATTTGTAGATAATAACTGCCTGGCTCAAGTCTGTAGCCGGAAAAGAAAAAGGGGTTTTGCCCTGTTTCGCTAGCTTTTTGACTGAAGATCACTTGCTGGTTTGCCCGTAAAAGGCGAATGGTGCTCTGGCGCAGGCTATCCGGAAAGTGTATCCAACCAGATAGATAATTTGAATCTTTGGCAACGCTGATAGCGAAAAAATCTACATCCTCTTTATGGGAAAGGTAGGCGTTGATCTGGCCATCCTTTAAGAGATTTGCTGTTTCCATGGTATTGTTTGGCTCCGCCTCCTGGGATAATTTGCTATCCTGAATTTTATAGCGTAAAGTATAAAAAGAGTAGGGGAGGCTTTTGATTACATTGGAGTGCAGTCGGATGAAATAGCTACCGCCGGGAACAATTTTTATCGGTGGGGTACTCTCGCCCTGGTTGATCTGGTAGTTGTCAAATTTCATCACCTCCTTCCCGGTTTCATTGTAAATAGTGATTACCGGGTCGCTTTCGGGAACAGGGCTAACGTCAAGGAAGAAATATTTCTCTTCTCCGTCTGCGGGCATTGTGATCCTGTACCAGTCCTCTTCGCGAAAGCGGTTTTCCTTGTCCTGATTTCCCCAGTTGATAGCCGGCGCATAAAAACCTAAATAGACCATTCCCTCCTCGAGGGGCGATGCGCTGGCAAACGTGTCATTCGGTTCGCTCTCTATGTAAAATTTTTCAGGCAGTTTGAGGGCATAGTAAATAAATTTTATCTGGTAGGGAACATTGCCTGCGTCAATATGGGGATCTCTGCGTCCCTGGGTGATACAAAAACTGGTTCTCCCTTTCTGGATAGCGGAAAGAGGGAAAAACTCCTGATCTGATTTGCGGTAATCATCAATCTCCTTGACAACTTTCCCCGTAGCGGGATCGAGTAGATGTATTGCGCTATTGATACCCTTAATAGCGGATAGTTCCATTTGAAAATGCCCATTCGGCGATTCGATGGCATAGCAATCTTTATCTTTTTTTGAATGAAGAGTTCCGTTAATTTCCAAAACCTTGCCAAGGACTTTTCCTTCATTTTTTTTTCCCGCGTTATCCGGAAAGGCAATAGGTGACTTTAACTCGATGAGCTCCGTTGTCTGGATTTGGATAACCTGCGGATTTGTGTCGTTTGGCTCTTTTTCCTGAAGTGCAGCGGAGCATGCCTGGAGAAAAAGAAGGGTAAACAGGGTAAAAACGGCTACATAATGAAAAAATTGCGGTGATCTTTTTTTTTGCATGGGTAAACTCGCCAACTCCGATGTTTTTTTTAGCTGTACTTTCTTACTGTAGCGAAATGGAATTTGATCCTAGGAGAAAGCTTTGCAGTATCCATGAGATCAGATTCCTTACGGTGCATGGAGGTCATTCCTTTTTTAGGTTGGTTCAAAAAAGCAATGAAAATCGCACTTTTATACCAACAAACATCGATGCTTCGATAAACTTGTATGGTGAGCCTGCGATGCATCGAGCTTGTCGAGATGTCGAACCACAGCACAAGATTTACTTCGATAGACTCAGTACAAGTGACCGGTTGGGCAATGCCATAACCGCGTCCTTATCGACCTTGGGTCAGCTCTTCTCCATCCGTGGAGTCGCTGACACTAGTCCATCCGTGGACGTCGGTCGTTCCTGTGACTTCCTGTCACCCGCGACACTCGTGCATCCGTGCACATCGCATTGACCGTTGCAGGATGTCTTGACTGCATGGCGTTGCCTTGCAGTCGGGGTAATGCCAGGTCGTGGTATTATACCGAAAAGAAATTGGTTTTCCCCAGGGCATCGCCCCGGGAAACCATGCCTGAAAGGATAACGAAGCTTGTGCTGAGCAAGGTTGAAGCACCAGAAAGTGCGAAAAGCACTTTCTTCGCAGTATACCAACGACCTTTTGGCACAAAGTCCATTGCAAACAGTATATCCGTAAATTAGTAAGTAAGAATACATAGAGTATCGATTTCTGTGATTTGTCTATATCTTTTTCCTGATTGAACAAAAAAGAGAAGTTGATTTTTTAAATTTTGCTTTTTTGATTTTTACGTTTGAAAAATTGCAAAATAATGAATCAATTGTAAATATTATACCGAAAAGAAAATGGTTTTCCCCGCAGCATCGCTTCCTTTTTGTATTTTATAATTCGGAGGCGATACGCACGTTGCGCGGCATCGCTTCTGTTGTAATTTTTCAGTTTAGAAGCGATACGAAGACGCATCGCCCCGGGAAACCATGTCTGTCCCCGCAAAAGCCTTGGAAAGGTTTTGCGGGGACATGCCGAATTTCAATGAAAATTCGGCAGCAAGGATAACGAAGCTTGTGCTGAGCAAGGTTGAAGCACCAGAAAGTGCGAAAAGCACTTTCTTTGCAGTATGTTTAGGAGAAAATGGCTATGCGTCTGGCTTTGATGGGACCGCGCGGTTCTGGTAAAACCACAATATCCTATTATCTGGCCGCTCTGACTGGCTGGCCACTTTATAGCTTGGATTACCTGATAGCCTATGAGGCTGGTCAGAGCATTCCACAGATGGTAGCCAATCCAGCTTTGGGCTGGCCGGTATTTCGTGATATTGAGTATGAGGTGCTTAAAAAAGCGGTTCGAACCGACCATGCGATCCTGGATTGCGGCGGCGGAGTTGTTGTAGATTTGGATCCAAAGGGCGAGGAGATTTTCAGCCAACGCAAGGCAAATCTCCTACAGCAATGCCGGACGATTCTGCTCTGGCCGCAGGCGGAGCAGGTGCTTGATGCCATGGCAGGGGATGGCAGCAGACCGGTTTTGAGCTCCACACGTAGCGCAGCAGAGATACTGCAAAGGAGGGAGTCCTGGTACAGGCAGGTGGCGCATCACACGATTCCCGTTGAAGGCTTGGGTAATCTGGGTATCTATCAAAAGCTGGCTATGTCAATTCTGGATCAGTGCGGAATTTCTTACGAAGTTCCCTCATGGTTGACGGAAAATAGTTGAAAGGAAATTTTTCGATTTACAAATCCTGAGATCTTTTTTCACATACTGTTTCGTGCGGAAAAAAAAGGAAACATGGTAAGGAAAGGGGCAGCCTATGACAGACCAATCCTCTTATGCAAAGGAAATTGACGAGAGAGAGCTTATCGTCCGTAAATTATCACCCTTCTGGTCCTCTTTGGCCCTCTATCTGGGCGCTCTTGCCTCACTGTTTGTGATCTGGATGAATACCTTTGGCAGTATGCGAGAGCTCTGGCTCAATAGCCTCATCTGGAGCTTGCTGGCTTTCCTCGGTTTTTTGCAATATCCACCCATGAAACGCGGCAATGTGAAGGTAAAATTCGGTCTTGATCTGGTGTTTGCGTTGATTGCGCTTTCTGTTGCCATCTATCTCATTATTTTTGAGAATAGTCTTCGTGACCGAAATGAAGAGATGATTCCTACCGATTTTCTCTTTGCCGCACTAGCCGTTGTCTTTACAATCGAGTTGTCACGCCGCACTACCGGCTGGATTATTCCTGGACTCTCGATTTTTTTCATCCTGTATGCGATGTGGCTGGGTAATTTGTTTCCTGGTGTTTTTCATTTCGCTGGATTGAGCTGGGAGCGTCTGCTCTACCGCCTCTTCTACACTGATGAGGGAATATTTGGAACGATAGCGACCATCTCCTCCACCTTTGTCTATATGTTTATCATCTTTGCCGCCTTTTTACTGCGTTCCGGCGCAGGTGATTTTATCATTCGTCTGGCACAGGCGACAACAGGAAAGATAACAGGCGGTCCAGGTCTGGTCGCAGTGGTCTCTTCTGGATTGATGGGCACCATTAGCGGCAATGCGATTTCCAATGTGGTCACTACCGGAACCATCACCATTCCCATGATGAAACGGGCTGGCTTCGAGCCAAAGTTTGCCGCAGCTGTCGAGACAGCAGCCTCAACTGGTGGGCAGATTATGCCGCCGATTATGGGCGCAGGCGCCTTTATCATGGCCGAATACACCCAGATTCCCTATAGCACAATAGCACTTGTATCCTTTTTACCCGGAATTTTATACTTCTTCAGCGTAGGAATCTACGTTTATCTCACTGCAAAGAAAATGGATTTGAAACCCGATGCCTCTTATGCAGAGGCAAAATTGAGCTGGTCCTTTTTGTTCGAAGGGATTCAGTTTATTCTGCCCATTTCGATTTTGGTTTTTCTACTGGTCATTGGCTATACGCCAACCTATGCGGCAGGAATCAGTATTTTGGCTATCGTGGCCTCCTCCTGGCTTACCAAACAGAACCGTATGGGGTTCCGGGCAGTTTTGGAAGCATTGTCCATGGGAACCAAGAATATGATAACCACAGGTATTCTACTGGTGACCGTAGGTATTGTGGTGGGTATAATCTCCATGACCAGCCTCTCCCTTACCTTTGCCCAGATGGTAACTCAGTGGTCCGATGGGAATTTATTCATTGCACTTGTTCTGATCACACTTGCCTCGCTTGTACTTGGAATGGGGTTGCCTGTCACAGCATCGTATATCATTCTGGCGATTCTGGCTGGTCCAGCGCTTGCTAAGCTCGGGATATCGCTTCTGGCTTCGCATCTGATTATTTTTTGGGTATCCCAGGACTCCAATGTGACGCCACCTGTCTGTCTAGCAGCCTTTACCGCTGCGGGGATTGCCGGCTCGAAACCAATGGCAACTGGAGTTGCCGCCTGGAATCTCTCCAAAGCGTTATATATCATTCCTTTGATGATCGCCTACACCGGCATTGTGGATGGGTCATGGGCGGAGCGTTGGGAAGAGTTCTTTTTTGCTCTGTTTGGTTTTATTGCCTTTGCTGCGTTTATGGTGGGCTATCTGGGGAAAAAGCTTCGTTGGTGGGAAAGAGTCATTTTTGCGGTGATTACCTTCTTTCTGTTTGCTCAATTTTTCTGGTATCAGGTAGCGGCTCTGGTGGCATTGGTGGTTCTTTTTATCCTGTTTCGTTTCTTGGAGAAACGAAACAGGGCGGTGGTTTGAAAGTGCCGGCAGCCGTATAGGTACCAACGGCTGCCCAATGTCAAGAAATGATGTCGTGATTATTTGGGAGGCATGAGCTCCGCTGGGATTTTTATCCCTTTCTCCTGATAGAACTTTACTGCGCCGGGATGCAGTGGCACAGAAAGACCTAAAATGGCGCGATCCAGCTTCATATCCTTTGTAGCTTTATGTTTCTCCACCAGAAATGGTAGATTGTCATAGATCGTTTTCAATGTTTTGTAAACGACATCCGCGGAAACATCTTTATGAACCGATAGGAAATTTGGCTGCGAAATGGTTAGGATATCCTCCTTCTGGCCTGGGTAGGTGCCAGCTTTGATGACAAAACGGCTCCAAACTGGGTAGTTGGTATTCACCTTTTTAATCTGCTCATCAGAAAAGCTGAGTACCACAATTTTGTTGGCTCTCATTGTGGCAAACGCCTGGGTAATAGCCGTAGCCGGGACTCCTGCGGGAATGTTTACACCCTGGATACGACCATCTTGAAGAGCGGAAGCGGAGGGATTGTATCCTAGGTATTCCAAGGAGAAATCTTTATCAACCTGAAAGCCGACTCCACCAAGAATAATCCGTCCGGACACCTCTGTACCGGATCCCTTTTGTCCTATGGAGAATTTTTTACCTTTAATCCCCTGAAGGTCGCTGATATTGCCATTTTTTTTGAATTTGGCATCTATAGCGAAATGTTCTACATTTTCCCATAGCATCGTCATCGAGCGTAGGAATTCAACCTTCTTGCCTTCATATTTTCCTTTTCCCTGCCATGCCATCGAGCCGAACAGCGACTGCAGGATACCCATTTGAGCCTCTTTTTTCTGCATCAGCTTGATGTTTTCACCCGATCCCGCAGTGCTGATAGCTGTCATACGGATACCGTCGCTTTTATCGAGTTTTTGGGTAGTTAGGGTAGCAATCGCAACACCAACAGGATAGAAGGTTCCTCCTGTCGTAGCAGTGCCCATAATCAGGGATGTGCCCTGTGTTCCCGGTTTGCAACTGCTCAGCAATGCCCCTACCAGAGCCAGCATAACAGCCAGAGAGAGAAAAAGTCTCATTTTTTTCATAGAAGTTCTCCTAAATCTTAGATGGCCTGTGATCAATAATTAGCGTATGATTTCCAAATTGCAAGGATTGCAAGTAAAAAAAAATGGAATTTGCAGAATAGTGTAGAATGAAATTCTAAGAGGAATGCTGACAATGGATTTTTCATTCATGTAAGGAGCGATTTGATAGATATTTTAATGCCATCAGCGAAATGGCAAAAAGATTTTTTTTAAAAAAGCCAATGCACTTAAAAAGAGCAGCGTACTGATAAAGGCAAGGGTGCCGAGGCGTCCGCCAAATCCGGCGAATAGATGCAGGGAGATATGGTACAGCAAGCCGCTAAAGGCTCCGGCCATGCTGATAAGCGGCCAGGAGGCGAGCTGCGGATTTGTCATGCCCACAAAGGAGCCAGCAAAGACAACAGCAGGTAAGTGAGGCAACTGCAACAGATGACCAGCCGCGGCTCCTGCTAAACCCACCAGCGACGAGGCAACCACCGCAGTGAGACCCTGCTTTTGTAGGATTAGGGTGACAACAGCGCCAACAGTTCCGCCGGCAATCATGGTGAGTAGATGTTTGCTCATGGATGTCAGTTCATCATTTCTTTGATCTGGAAGGTACCTTTTTTAGAAGAATAGATCATATTCACCAAAGGGATAAATTCAGATTTATTGTTAGAATGCCATTCGACCCTTATACCCAGGGAGATAGTTGTACCAACCCTGGGAAGCTGGATCCAGAATGCCACGCTATTGTCGTTATGCTCATACTTTGTAAATAATTTTTTTGCTTTTTGTTCGATGGCATTCAGCTTTTCCTGTGGTAGAACCTGCTCTGTAATATCGATTAATTTGCCGTTGGCTAGTTTTACAAACCGAATCCTTACGATAGAACAAGCAGGGCCGCAGCCAAAAGTAAGATGAGCGGCAAAATGTCCTTTAGTGTGGGTGAAAAGAGCGATTGTTTCAAACGAAGACTCTGCCATAGGCGTTCGATAGTGGATGTAGCCCTCCTTCGTCTGTTGCAGTGTTACCCTCGGTATTTGTGCAGCATCCACTCCATTGGCTTTTGCGATGGACTGAATATACTGGCTTAGCAAAGATGATGTCTGCCCCTTAAGAGAGAGGGAAACCAGTAATATCGTTATTCCGGCGAAAAAAGAAATTTTATTAACCATTCATTCTCATCCCAATTCTGCAATCCTGATCAGGAAGCAAATCGTTTGCGAAGTCGATCCAATAAAGCTTTCCCGCTGGGCAAACTTAGAAATTTTTGCATGCCTTCTGTGGTAGCCTGTGTTATCAATCGTCTTGGCTTCGGATATTTGAGATAAGGAATGATGGTTTCATTCTTGTTGCCGCCCGTGCCATCGTATGTTAAGGAGACCATCGGTATTCCTGTTACCTCCTGAATGCGCTGGCTCATTGCCTCTGTAATCAGGGAGGCGCAGCAGAATCCCGGACTGGTTTGTACAAACAAAGAGAGATCAGGATAAAATTTGCTGAGGTAGTGTACCTTGAGAATATTGTCCACGGATTCTCCATGGTTTTCAATGGCTATGTTAAACTTGGAAAGAATATTTTTAGGCTCATCGTTGTAGTTGTGCATTGGTTCGCCGATGATCCGTTCGAAAAAGGGATAATACTTTTGATCCAGTCTGGCTGAAAGAGCCAGTAGCGCTTTGGAAGAGAGAACATTCATATATTTACTCTCTTTCATCCATTTGCGCAAGTACTGCGGTGCGACCATGCGGGCAAAATAACTAAAGGGAGTTGTAATCACTTCACCACCATTGGCTTCGATAAAACGGATGAGATCCTGATTCAGAATATCATTATTTCTGGCGTAGATGTCACCAAAAATTGCAACTTTCGGTTTTTGCACGCGCTGTATTTTAATAGCAGAAAAAATTTCTGCTATTAAAATACAGCGCGTGGCTGAAGTTTTGTTCCTGTTCAAACTCTTTTTCCAGCAAGGCAAGACTTTCAGCAATCGCTTTGTCCGTGCTGCCGGGCACTATCTCGTAAGGGCGGTAGCGTGTTCCTGCACGTTTGAGAAGACCACCAAACATATAGGCCAGATAGCTCATCAATGCGGTATGATAGGAAAGATCTTCGTAGGTAACCTGGCCGCCATAGACCTGCGCTGCGCTGAGGTCGCCAGCATATTGGTCAACAATTTTTTTTATGTGGTATGGGTAAAGTTTGATGTTGCAGGCCAGCGGAGAATCAATCATCCAGAGAACGGTTTTCGCGGGATCAAGATTATGCGTCCTAAGATAAGCAATAAATTCTTCAGCTATGATATTCATGGGAATACATTGACCGCTGTTATGGCGCAGACTTTTTTGGATGAGCTCCTCGCTTTCCGTTAACAGTCTGGCATCATAGCCAGCATGGCGCAGGTTTGCGGCTATCAAGCGAATCGACATCTCGTCCCAGTTCGGCAGCAGAATAGTCTTGCCGGTCAGGGTAGCCGCTTTCATCGGGATATGGTATAGCCCCTGAGGTTTTAGTTTGTCTTCTTTTTGAAAGTGGTTGCGAAAAGCACGAATGCTTGCCTCGATACGAGTTTCATAGCCAACGCTGGAGTCATGTTCATCGAGTTGCAAAATGAGATAGGGTTTATGATGATAATCCATCAATTCCTTGAAGTAATCGAGAATAAAGGAGTCTGGTGAACACATAAACGAGGTGATAAATACAGGATAGAGGTTTGGATCATTAGCGATCACCTCCGCGCTCTCCATTATTTTCGCTGCAAAGTTCCAATGCAGCTCTTTTAACAAGGGCTGAATGCGCTTTACATCTTCGGGAGTGTAGCTCAGCATATCCTGATAAAAGGTCATAATGCCGTGGTTGGCAAAAATTTCCGGAATGCCTTTGTTCAGATCCCTCGAGAGAACAGTATAAGGACGTCCTAAAAAGACGACGGAAAAATCCCCATCCTTTCCCTTGCGGCTGGTTTTCAGTAGCTCTTTCCAGCTGCTCTGCCGTTCTTTCATCTCTTTGCGCGCGTAGTCAAAGGCGTCAGAGATCTCCCAGAAGCTGAATTTTCTCTCCTTAATTTGTTTCAGGCTATAGTAGAGCTCTTTTTTTGTAAAAAATGGGCTATAGAGATACTTAATGATGGGAGAGAGAATATTTTTTGTCAGGGCTGATCCGTTGTGCTGCTCCATCATCTGGGTGGTTAATGACGGGGCAAACTGGGTGTAATAGCAGTATTGCCTGCGCTCTTTCTGGCTTACTTTTTTATTGTCCAGATAGTACGGTAAAAACAGGTAATCGCTTTTGCTGGCTGCTTCAGCGACATGACCATGAAATGCCGCCATGGGTGCGCAGAATTCGGCGCCACTCATTTTTTTCCCTATTTTTACGGCTCCTTTGAATGCCCCGGTATGGACAGTTTTTACATTCAGCTTGTCAAAAAAAAGCTGCCAGAAAGGAATATCCTCAGCAATATGCAGAGATGCCGGTAAGCCAACCGTAAATTCATTCGGAATGGGCGACTCAATTACTTTCTGAGGTACATGAAATGTTTTTTTATGCGCCTTAAGCAGGTCAAAACCGCTGGTGTTTTTATTGACAAACTTCTGCGTTTCGAGGTCTCGGCCGCAGAGAAATCCATAAGCGACGGATTGGCCGCTGACCTCAGCTATGGTTACTTTGCAGTGGTTGGTGCAGAGCTCGCATATTTCTGAACGAATGGGAATATCCTGCCTGTAAAGGGACAGACCTCTAAATGAGCTCTCACCTTTTTTTTCTTCGCGCAACAATAGAGCGGTTCCCAATGCGCCGGTCAGATGGCAAAATTTGGAAACAAAAATTGGTTTACCGAGGCGCTGTTCAAACGCGGCTACCAAAGCACGATTTTTTGCCGTGGCGCCCTGAAAGCAGACGACTTCGCCGATATTTTTTTCTATGGCAACCTTTGTCAGATAATTTTCTCTGACGGAATGCAATACAGTGGCCAGCACCTCATCGACTTCGTAACCGTCCTGGATCAGGTGGTTGATGTCTCTTTCCATAAATACCGTACAACGGTCGCTGGCCATAGGAGCCCGCTGACCTTCAGCGCGGCCTGCGTACATCGCCAGGGAGCAGTCCAGTTTGCCAGCCTGCTCTTCGATAAAGGAGCCTGTGCCTGCAGCGCAGACATTGTTCATGATCGAAAAGGTCACTCTGCCGTGGCGCATAGTTGTAAATTTTGCATCCTGCCCACCGATCTCGATAATGGTGTCTGTCTCAGGATTGAGCTCAAAGGCAGCTCTGGCATGAGCCGTGATCTCATCCACCATGAGGTCGGCACCAATAATCTGGCCAATAAATTTCCGGCCTGATCCAGTTGTACCTGTCCCCAGAAATATAAGGCGAAAATTTGGAAAGAGTTGCTGCATCTGGTCAATGGCATAGAGGAGAGCCTTGACAGCATAGAGCGGCTTGGCCGCTGTCTTTGTGTAAAAACCAGCAAGAACATCTCCATCGGGTAAAAGTAGGGCGGCCTTGGTGCTGGTGGAACCGATATCGATTCCCAGGTAAACAGAAAGTTGCTGTTCTGCAACGATAGGAAGATAGATGTCCACCTCCACCGGATGGGAGTGACCAATGGATGCGCTCTCCTGTTCATAACGCTTCCAGGAGTCAAAATCCGGATATTCTGTTAAATGGAGTTGTAAAGAGTCAAATTGGTATTTACGGTTTGTGTGTTGGGGGTTATAAAGCTCTTCTAGGCGGAGAGCCTGGGGTGCAAATAGGTTCTCTGAATGCTCTTTCCTGTAGTGAACCACAGCGCCCATGGCCTCCAATAAATGCGAGCGCGGATCTGTGTGGAGTTTGCAACCGAGAAGCTCTTCGAGGTGGCGCACAACTGCAGCGTTTTTGGCAACACTCCCGGTAACCAATACCGGTTCGCTTAGTTTCTCCTCAGCGATGAGTACATCCACAATATTTTTGGAGAGACCCAAACAGAGTCCATCTGCGATTTCAGCGATGGTATAACCCTCTTGTTGGGCATGGATGAGATCCGTTTTCGCAAAAACTGCGCAGTGGGAGGCTATCTTGGGAATTTGGCCTTGATTGGTTAATGCAGCAGAGCTAAAGGTTGCGATATCGGCCAGACCTAAGCGGTTGGCCTGCTGGTCCAGAAAGCTGCCAGTGCCAGCTGCGCAGGAGGTGTTTTTTTTATTGCTTTCGTAATTGCCCGCTTTATCAAAACGAATGAGGTTAAATTTTTCCCCACCGATATTCAGAATGGAGGCCACTTCGGGCATTAGCCATCGGCTTCCTTCGATCAGGGAGATGTAGTTATCATAACGATGCTCTATGCGGATCGATTTCGGAGTTGAGATGGTTGCAGACGAGGCATAGATTTGACTCCAGGGCCAATGAGCCAGTCCCTGCATCAGGGCATTGCGAATATCTCCGTGATGAAAAATGTAAGCTTGCTGGTGTAGCCGGAGATTTTCATCCACCAAAACGGCTGCCAGGGAAACGGAACCAATATCCAGACCTAATATAAATTTTTCTTTGTTGTCCATGTAACGTATCCAATGATGTAGTTTTTAATTTCCATTCAGTACAAAATGTGCGAGATGAGGTTTGTTTGTCAGGCAAAAAAAAATCAGGGTTGATTGCCTAACTTATACTCGAAACACTTTGGTTCTCGGGTTTTATGCTGGCTAAAGGGTGCGTCGATATCGCTGGCATTGCCTTGCGATATCCGAAAACCAAAATGCCTTTCGTATACAATATAAAATAAAACAATTCCGTGGTAATGCCCATTTTTTGTTACCTGCCAGTTTTCCTCTCATAACCAGATAAAGGCAAAAGTACAGATTTTTTGTTGCATTTTTGTTAGAAATTTGACTGAAAAAAGGGATGCAGTAACGGCTCAGGAAATCCAGGTTGCCTCCTGACAGGGATTTTTGGATTCATAGTGCCAGAAATAATGGGGGAGGATTTCTATGCCAGAGCTACCCGAAGTAGAAACCATTCGCCGCGTTCTATACCCTCAGATTCTGGGAGCTAGTATCGAGAAAATTGAAGTTTTGGAATCAAGGTTACGTTCTCCGATTCCGGCAAACCTGCCATCCTTGCTTAGACACAGGAGAGTCGTTGAGCTGCAACGCCATGGTAAATATCTCTTTTTTATTCTGGATCAGGATTGGGTTTGGTTGCAGCATCTGGGTATGACTGGAAAGATATTTTTGCAGGCGCCAGAAGATAAGCCGGAACAGCATCTGATCTTTTCCATGGGGCTTGACAATGGACTTAGCCTAAGGTATCATGATGCGCGACGGTTTGGGTATCTCAAAATTGCCTCGGAAAAGGAGATCCATGCCGCTTTGCATCTCGGGCCAGATTCACTCTTGGCAAATCCTGACTTATCATTTTGGAAAGAGTTGAAGCAAAGGCATGTAAAAAGTATCAAATCTGTATTAATGGATCAAAGTCTGATCGCAGGGATTGGTAATATCTACGCTAATGAAATCCTCGCCTGTGCTGGCATCCATCCGCAACGTTCCCTAGCAGAGATCGACGAGAGTTCCCTCTCCAGGCTGAAGCGCTCTATCCGGAAGGTATTGCTTGAGGCTATCCGGTTCCAGGGCAGCTCGGTATCGGACTACTATGTGAGCGCGGGCAAAAAGGGGCGTTTTCAGGAGCGATTTCTTGTCTATAGCCGGGACGGTGCACCGTGTCGCACATGCGCAACCAAAATCGTGGCGGTCAAGGAGCATGGCCGAAACTCCTTTTTTTGCCCGCGCTGCCAGAGGTAAGAATCAGCGAGCCTGTCTCTTCGCTTTCTTTGTCCCTTCTTCTATCTCCTTGGCTTGTCGAAAAAGAACTTTTTCGGCGAGTTCGATAAACTCTCTGATTTTTATGTTGCGTCTATTCTTTTTAATTTTTTCTATTAGTTTCAATTTTCTCCTGTAGGATTGGATGGAGGGGATTGTTTTGGATAGCATTTCTGCCAATTCAAAATCTTTTTTCGTGCTGTTATGCTCCAGAAAAAGTTCAATTTCGGCTTCAGTCCATTTTTTTCGATAGGAGTCATTCGCAAGATGGGAGTAGCGCTGATACCGCAATTTGGTGCGTTCTAGACTGTTGTCAGTTTTTTTTGCTTTCCAGTAAGGATGCCGGTTGCGGGCGTATTCGATATCTTTGATGGTGTAATCTTTACGTTTTTCCAGCCATAATCGGGTTATTGCCGCTTTTTCCGTGGCGGAGAGTTTGACTTTGATGGATCGATCAATATATTCTAAAGGCGTTTTGGCGTCGAGTAAAGGCTTAGCTTTTCTCATATCTATTTTTGACATTTTTCCCCCGCTTTGACCGTACATAAAAGGTTCGGTAAAAATATTTTTGGCCGTGCCTCCTGAGCTCTTATCGCAATGTAGCCAAAGAGCTTCGAGTCTGCGAGCCAATTCCGGCAAAATTGCAGCAGAAAAATCCCCTGTCAGGTCATGACGAGACAATTTCATCCCCTGGGTAAAGCGGAGCTGCTTTGACAATCTGCCATTGATGTTGTCTGGATTTACGGTTTTTGTAAATAGTAGTGGTAATTCGTCAAGATGAAAAATACCCGTTATCAAAAATATTTCAAAGAATATCTCTGTTGTACCAAACTGAAAGGGGTTTTCGACTCACAGGATGTGAGGAGTGCCGGATTTGACACGGCAGCTTTATGTGACGTCCTGTCACAGCTGCATGAGTTACATCCTGTAACTCAGATGTCAAAAATCCGGCCCAAAGGCATCGCCTCGGGAAACCATGTCTGCACTCGGCATGCTTCGCACCTCGCAAAAGCCTTGGAAAGGTTTGCAAGGAACGAAGCATGCCGAATTTCGCCCAAGCATAAAATTCGGCAGTTTGGATAACGAAGCTTGTGCTGAGTAATATCGAAGCACCAGAAAATGGTAAAACCATTTTCTTTGCAGTATAATGTGTGGACTTTTCAGGAAGGAAATCGGAGTCGTAATTTACGATATCTGTTTTTTAGCTTATTTTGTATGTATGGTTTGAAAGGAGCCCTTTCTCATTTATGAAAAAACAGGACACATCTGAACAATGGGAATCGTTTATGCAGAATTTTATTCTTTTCCTGAAAGGAAAGGATCTTAAATTCACCAACCAGCGCAAGGCATTGGCGTTATGGGTTTTCAATCACCATGAGCATTTCACCGCAGAAGATCTTGTAATCGCTTTTCAATCAGAACGCTGGGTTTCCAAGGCTACTATTTATCGAACCTTATCGCTACTGGTAGAGGCTGGAATTTTAGTAGAAGAAAATTTTAATGAAGGTTATAAGACATACGAGTTTAAATTTAACCGCAAACACCATGACCACCTGATCTGCCAGGAGTGTGGAAAAGTGATTGAATTTGAGAATAAAGAAATTGAAAAATTGCAGGAAAAAGTTGCTCTCGAGTATGGTTATATTCTGCAGAGTCATACTTTAAAGCTATTTGGACTCTGTTCAGTTTGTCAGCGCAAAGGGCGACCTCGGCGACCCTGAACCTCGCGTCGCAATTCGAAGATAAAGGTGTCTATAATAAATCTATCGCCAAAGCTCAACAGCCCAGGTCGTTTTCGGCGCAGAAAAATGAGATCCTGATCTCGATAAAAAATGCGGAATATCTCTTTCTTGCCCGCTAGATATCCTTTTATCATAACCCGGTATTTTTTGGTCCAACCTGGCACCCTGATATGACAATAACCTCGCCTGCCAATGTAGAGCCGATTGCGGGTGCGTAGTTTGAGCATTGAAAAACTGCGTTCATCCGGAGATGATCGGGTGTAGTTGTAAAAATAGAGCCGTCCATGAAACCTGTGGCGGCGGTTTCGTGAGAGATACCAGAAAAGCCAGCCGAAGAGTCCCAGGGATAGGCTTATCAAAAGACCCATCACTATCCATATCTGTCTGCGCGAGATAGCCTCCCAGTACTTGGTTTCACCGTAGATCACTGCATAGATGTGGCGCATCTTCAGAAGATCTGGCGCTGCGGTCTTGCTCAGGGTCTGCATCTCTTCTGGATTGATAGGAGCTATGTCGAGGGGAATACCATTTTTCACAGTGAACTGGTTGCCTGCATGGATAAACATATCAATTCTGCCGGTAACCGGGCTGATAAAATGGAGACCTCCCTCAACAATGGAGACTGTCTGAAATTGTACTTCGGCTTTGCCCAAAGCCTCCTTTTCCGTAAGACTATGGATATGAAATGTCACATTGTCCCTGGGAAAAAAGTGTTCATTCACCAGAAAGTAGCTTATTTCGTTGCGGTTGGGCTGTTTTTTCCGCAGCGCCAGGCTTCCTTTGCGCAGGTTGATACGAATCTGGAAGTGCCAGGGATCGCTGTTTTTTCCAGGTGTGATCGTATAATCAAGAACACTTTTTTCCTGGAGGACAACGGTCATATAATCACGAAATTGTAGTGTCGCTGTCGCTTGACTATCGCTGATCAATGTAGCGTCAGCGGGCAAATTGCCAGGCCGGACTAGAAGTTTTTTTTCGTTCTGCTGCGTCTTTTGCGTAAGATAGATTTTTCCCTGGGTCTGGAGTAGGTAGGTATCCAGGGTTTCAAAAATAGGTCCCTGGTAGCATCCCGGTACTAGGGCTATCAAAGCAAGAGATGGGATAACCCGCAGGGATATTAGAGAAAATAGAAGATTATGTCGTTTTCTTGGTTGCATCGCAAAGCCTTTTGCACAAAATCAGGTAGGAAGCTGGAAAATGCAACCGAAAATGATTGGGAGGGATACCTGTGCGGATAGATCGACTTGTTGCCAACCTGCGCGCGGATGAGGAGTTTATGCAGAGGGTAAGCGCCTGGCATACTATTTCAGCGCAATCTGCCTCATTTGCGCCATTTCCAGAGGAGCTGCACCCAGCTCTGCACAAGGCATTGCTGGCCATTGGCGTAAGCGCTCTGTATAGTCATCAGCGATTGGCTTGGGATGCGGTTTTTCAGGGAAAAAATATTGTAGTGAGTACGCCAACCGCGTCTGGAAAAAGCATGGCCTATCTCCTCCCTGTTTTGGACGCACTATTGCGGAAGCCAGGCACGCGCGCGCTTCTTCTCTTTCCTACCAAGGCTCTCTCTCAGGATCAACAGGCTCTTTTGCAAAAATTAAACGAAATTGCAGGTCTAGGGTTGCAGGCCTTTACCTATGATGGCGACACGGCTCCGGCCGCGCGCAAGGCTGTCAGGATGTCCGGGCAGCTGGTGATTACCAATCCTGATATGTTGCATTCCGGAATTCTACCTAACCATACAGCCTGGGTGAAATTGTTTGAAAATCTTGACTTTGTGGTGATTGATGAACTGCATCACTATCGGGGGGTATTTGGCAGCCATGTCGCCAATGTCATAGCGCGACTTTTGCGAATACGCTCCTTTTACACGAATAGACCCCTTCGGTTTTTACTGAGTTCGGCTACCATCGCCAATCCCCTAGAGCACGCCGCGAAATTAACATCCCAGGGTGAAGAGAGTTTTGTTCTGATTCATCAAAGCGGCGCACCCCAGGGTAAAAAGCATATCATTCTCTACAACCCGCCTGTGATCCAACAGGAGCTTGGTATCCGCAGATCATCGCTGAAAGAAGCGGCGGCTATGGGTAGAAAATTTATTGATGCTGGCATCAGCTCTATCTTTTTTTTGCGTAGCCGCGTTCGGGTGGAAGTTTTAACGGAGTATTTGCGTCGGCGCGCCCGCTCGCGCCGGCAGGGTGTTTTTGCTTATAGAGGAGGCTATCTACCTGGAGAACGACGCCAGATTGAACAAGGGCTTCGCGAGGGCCGAATTCATACCGTGGTCTCAACAAACGCCCTGGAGTTAGGAGTGGATATCGGGTCGCTGGATATTGCCGTCAGCATAGGATATCCGGGATCCGCTGCCTCATTATGGCAGCAGTTTGGCCGGGCTGGTCGCAGCGACAGAACATCCGTGGCAATCTTTATAGCGACAAGCGACCCTTTGGATCAATATTACATGAATGAGCCAAAGGCATTGCTGGAAAAACAGGTGGAACGGGCTCTGGTCTATCCAGAAAATTTATTGATTCAAATGGCTCACCTGAAATGTTCGGCCTTTGAAATTCCTCTGCGCGCGCAGGAGTCACTTGGCAGTTATCCCGTTGCGGAAATGGCTGAATATCTAAAAGAGGCCGGAGTCCTCAAGAGGGAGAATGACCGCTACTATTGGATGAGTGATCTCTTTCCTGCGAATGAGATCTCTTTGCGCAGTGCCTCTAATGAAAATTTTGTCATTACGGAGAAGCAGCAGGGGGTGATCGGGGAGGTGGATTTCTATGCTGCGCCAACATTACTTCATGAAAAGGCGATCTATCTGCATCAAGGCCACTCCTATACGGTAGAAAAGCTAGATTGGGAAAAGCGGCAGGCTTTTGTGGTGAAAAGTAGGCCGGACTATTTTACCGATGCTGAAGAGAAAATTTCTGTACAAATTCTGGATGCGAGCGAGACGATCTCATTGACAGGTAACTGGGAGATTTTCCGGGGAGAGATTGCCTTGCATCGGCAGGCAGTCCTGTACAAGAAAATTCGTCTCTATACTCATGAAAATATAGGGTGGGGAAAGATTGCTCTACCGGAAATTCAGATGCATACCCAGGCGTTCTGGATGGTGTTTGCTGAACCTTTCTGGCTGCCAGAAGAGAGTATCGAGAGCAGGGGTCAATTGGTTCAAGGGGTCGCCTATCTTCTTGGCCATCTGGCGCCGCTATTTGTAATGTGTGATCGTACGGATCTAAACGCCAGGGGCTTTGTCAAGGCGCCCTTTAGCGAACAAAGCGCGATTCTTTTTTATGACAGCTACCCGGGCGGTATCGCCCTGTCACACCGCCTGTTTCACCTGATTCAAAATCTTTTGGATGCAGGAGTGCGTCAGGTTCAAGATTGCCGGTGCAATCTTGGATGTCCTTCGTGCATAGGACCCGGATTCAGCGAAGCTGTAGTAAAAAAGGGAGTTATCTCCGTTCTGGATCGGCTGATCCAGACAAAACCAGTTCTTGCCCTGGAGGCTCAAGCTACAGGGCTGTTCGAATTGTAATTTCGAAAAAAATGAAATCTCTATCAAAGCCCAATCGGCAGTAGGATTCCGCTAACAATCAGACAAGAGGCAACAATAACCAACGTTATGGAACTAAAAAAACGATTAGCCCAGCTGCACCACCTGCATCCGAATCCTGCCAGGAGCGGTAGCGAACAGCAGCCACTGGAGAGGCAGAGAGAGCAGTTGAAAGAGGCGGGATTCCGTCGCCGTAGATGCGGCGATCAGGAGTACTGGTTGCGATTTCAGCGCATGGCCCTGCCGGCTAACCCTCATCCACCCGCAAATGGAGTCGATGAAGGCTTGCGCTCTGTGGGGCAGCGAATCATGGATGTGGATCGATGGCAACTATCGGAAAGATATTTGGCCTTTATCGATACGGAGACAACAGGCCTTCGGCCTGGCTCAGGCAATCTTGCGTTTCTTCTTGGTGTCTCCTTTCATCGGCGCGGGAAATGGCATAGTTATCAATTTTTTTTGCACCAATACGCTAGTGAAAGGGTTATGTTGCGAAAGTTTTGGCAGCTTGTCAGCGTATTCAAAACAGTTGTATCCTATAATGGACGTAGTTTTGATCTGCCTCTTTTGAAGAGCCGTCTGCGTATGGCTGAGGCGCCGGAGATTGATCTTGATGCGATTCCGCATCTGGATCTCATGCCCATTGCCAGACGGATGTACAAGGGTCTGCCCTCCCGATTTCGACTGCAGGATCTTGAAAAAAATATTCTGGGATTTGCCCGACCGCACGATCTTCCCGGGGCACAGATTCCTGCAGTCTATTTTGCCTTTCAATCACGGGGGGAGGCAAGCCAAATTGCGCAGGTGGCGGAGCACCACTATCAGGATATGCTTACCTTGTTTCTGCTATTTCGACGCATGGTGAGCGATCTCAGCGCGAAGGAGTCTTTGCCGCTTTTGCGTAATCTGGTCATACTTTCCGTGAAGATTCGCGACCATTCGCTTGGTGCCCAACTCCTGGCTGAGGGTCGTGACCAGAGAGTGATGGCTGATCTTTTATGGGGGGAAGTTTCGCGGCAAAAAGAGCTAGCCGATGCCCTGGTCGCCATTTTTCGACGCAATGGACAATTTGAAAAATCGGTACAGATCTGGCGCACTCTGGCACCCAAAATTCCTGAATACTACTGGCGTTTAAGTTTGTTTTGCGAACGTTCCAGGCGTGATTACAGTGCGGCCATCACTTTTTTAGAGTCCTGGTATGCGAGGATGCGTCTGGAGCTGGATAAACAGGCATTGCATCGTTACCAGCAGCGTAAGGGACGGTTGCTGCGACGTTTATCCTACGAGGAGTAATTGGAGAGCTCCAAAATTTCCTTCTTAGAACGAATTCGTATCATGTTGTCGTCGTCATTGCGGCATTGGAAATATTTTTCCAGGCCGGTGTAGGCAAGCAACACAAGCTCTTTAGCCAGTAAACCTCCATAAACATCTTTTAAGTGGCCATGGTTAGCGACGATATTTTCCAGCATTGACTTTTGCTCGATACTACTGCGTCGGGAATCATAGATATTGGTCTGTAGCAGCTTTTGTAGATAGGCGATGGCGAGGCGGATGCTGTTCTCCTGCTGAATGGCCAGATCTGGATTTCCCGTTTTTCGCACCAAGGAGGGGTGGTTGAGGATGAGCTGTTTATGTGTATCGATAGCCCTGTGATACACATACTGAATTTCTCGATAGCGATTATGGTTTTGAAATCGTGGGTCATGCAATAAAAGATCGCAGGCTGAGAGGAGCATAAGGGACTTGTCGCAAAGATCCTCCTTTTCTTTTGGCACCTCTTTCGTTTCCTGCTTGAGTAAAGTGCCATATTGATCTGCTGCAACTTTATGCACATAGATCATCTCAATTTTTAGATGGATGGTCAATGTTTGGCGAAAATTTTGGAATATCTCTTCGTCCACAGCGTATAAGTTTTGGGAGAGGATAGCATTGACATCTTCCCACTCCTTTTCTGCGTACTCCTCCGGATTGACCAGTGTCAGGGTTAGGTCAGGTTCAGCAGCCAGTTTATCTTCCAGAATTTCCAGGGCGCTTAGACCCAGGGAGAAATAGCGAGCCTTGCTTTCCGGATTTAACGGAGAGGTGATTGCCTTGAGGGCTCGAACGATTTGCAGAAATAACGCATTGCTGTCCTTCATCTTCTACCTTCGCTTAGGGGGTTCAATCTACACGGTAATCGCGCAGGTATTGGCGGCTTTTTTGCCTGTCCTGTTCTCTATTTTGTTTCTCGTCCAGGCGGAGCTGTTCCTGAAAAAGGTAGCGATAATCAATAGAGTGGTCATCTTTAAAATTCTGGTAATCGATATAATTCGGTGTATCAAAACAGCCCGGTAGAAAAGAGAGGCTAACCAAGAGAATGAGAAGCCATCGACTCTGAATTTTTTGAAAAATGGGTCTCATCTTCTCCTCCTTACGGGAACTCAAGGTTCCATTTTCTACATTATACTAAAGGCATTTTGGTTTTCGGATATCGCTAGGCAATGCCAGCGATGTCGACGCACCCTTTAGCCAGTATTTACTGTTTGCAATGGACTTTGTCCCGCAACCGTTAATGCCAAGGTCGATAAGGACGCGGTTATGGCATTGCCCAACCGGTCAAATTCGATGCCTATTGGTATAAAACCCGAGAACCAAAGTGTTTCGAGTATATAATCCATATTCGGCATTCTTTGCATAATAAAAATGTATCGACACTTTGGCTTGCATTTTTTTCTTGTACATTATAAAAATGATGGAATGATGGATTATACTCTTAGCCCGCATGTTGGCAGATGATGCGGCCTGATAAAGAAAAGGGAGAAGCGTATGGGTTTAGGAACAACAGAATTAATAATTATTTTTGCGATCATCCTTCTGGTTTTCGGCGCAGGAAAAATTCCCAAGGTGGCACGGGATCTTGGCAGTGGTATCAAGGAGTTTAAAAAATCATTGAGTGGTGAAACCGATGAGGAGAAAACCACTAGCAAGGACACAGAAAAAGATAAAAAAGGAGCTTGATCCTCGGAGTTTTGTTGCAGGTAGCTGTTTCAACGGGGATGCAGAATTGATTTTTTTCACCTTTTTTCGTTCGGACGGGAGTGAGCGTGCTTACCTCTGAAGTGATGATCTATATTGTTGATGATGATGTAGATAGCAGTTTTTTATTAGAAAAAATCCTGTCTGAACTTGGTTATCAGTACAGGTCCTTTCAAAATTCTAAGCGTTTGCTGGAAGCAATGGATGAGGCAGAACCTAATCTGGTGATGCTGGATCTGTGCCTGGATACTGAAAATGGTCTCGAGGTTTTGCAGGAGCTGAAACGCCGTTTTCCCTTGGTCATGGTTGTTATGATCACCTCTTATGGGGATATTGAAACAGCTGTACAGGCTATTAAAGCCGGTGCTCTTGATTACCTTCCCAAACCCCTAGACTACAACAAATTTTCCGCATTAATCAAAGATATTTTACCGCAGTATCTATCCCTGGATACCTACTCTGCAACTGCTCAGAATAACCGAACCAACTATCATGGACTGATCGGCTCCAGTAAGGAGATGCTCAAAATTTACAATACCATTGAAAGTGTGCGCAATAGCAATGCCAATGTCTTTATCCTGGGCGAATCCGGTACTGGCAAAGAGCTGGTTGCCCACGCCATCCATAAATCCGGCCGCCGTCGCGAAGGACCCTTTGTGGAGGTTAACTGTGGGGCAATCCCTTCTGAATTGATGGAATCGGAACTCTTTGGCAGGGAAAAGGGGGCTTATACAGGAGCTCATGCGCGGCAGATTGGAAAGGGAGAATTGGCCAACAAGGGAACCCTTTTCCTGGATGAGATATGCGAAATGGATCTCTCGCTGCAGGTTAAATTGCTGCGATTTCTTCAGGAGCGACGTTTTACCCGATTAGGCGGAACCGCAGAAATTGAGGTCGATGTGCGCATTCTGGCTGCCACCAATCGCGATCCTATGGAGGAGATTCGGCAGGCTCGGTTTCGAGAAGACCTTTACTACCGTTTGAATGTTATCCCTATACAGATGCCGGCCTTACGGGATCATATCCTCGATCTACCTTTGCTGGTGCATGCTTTTATGGGATTATTTGCCAAAGAGTCCGACAAAGAGTTTTCTGAGATCCATCCAGAGGCTCTTGAAATGTTGATGCATTACCATTGGCCCGGCAACGTTCGCGAATTGAAAAATATGATTCAGCGCATCGTGGTTCTCTTTGAAGGGCCGATGATTCTTCCAAGCTATATTCCGACAGAATACCGACCCAGAATCCATTTTAGCCTGAACTCACATAAAATATTTGGTGAAAGCAGAGCCACCTCTTTGGCTTCGACCCGGGAGGATGTATCCAGGCCAGTAGAGCCAGCCCGAGTGGAGACCCAGAGTGCAAAACCCACCAGCCTGAAAGCCTTAGAAGCGGAGCAGATTGAAAAAGTGTTAGCAAGATTTCAAGGGGATATTAATGAAACCGCAAAAGATCTGGGAATATCAAGGGCTACTCTCTACCGTAAGTTGAAGAAATATGGGTTGCAGCGCTTTTCCTAAGCAAAGGCAACCGACTGGTTTAGCCAGCCGGATAAAGAAGAAGTACAAAAGGCATTTTGGTTTTCTGGTGGCACAAGGCAATGCCCAACCGGTCACTTGTACATAGTCTAGCGAAGTAAATTTTGTGTTGTGGTTCGACATCTCGACAAGCTCGATGCATCGCAGGCTTACCATCCAAGTTTAACGAAGCATCGATGCCAATTGGTATACTCAGCGAATACCAATTGGCATCGAGTATATTGTTACATTACAGAGGCGATTTCCTTGGGAAGAACCCGACATTGCTCTTTTGTAAGAGAGCAGATGGAAATCCGCAATCCCTCCGGGTTGGCAATCGGAATCGTGAAGATATGTTTCTCCTCTAATTTGGCCGCGACCGCTCCGGCCTGGTCAGCGTAAACCATGGTAAAATAGCCGCCAGTCGGTTTTGAGATGCGAATTCCCGCTTTTTGCGACTCTTCACCAAAAATCTTAAATCTCTCTTGGATCACAGCGTTGGCCAGTTGCCGTTCTGCCTCCACTTTGGCAATGAGCTCGGGATTAGCAAAAATTGTAGCCAAAGCCTGTTGTGGAGCTGTGGTGTTGTTGGAATTGGATCCGCGGGTTGTACCCTCCATTACGTTGTACCAGAGGTCTGCTTCCTGGAGATCTCTGGTAAGGAGGATGGCTGCGCCAAGACGCCAACCGTATGCCATAAAGGATTTACTGGCTGATGGAACTAAAACAAGATTCAACTCTGGATCGATGTCGAGCAGCCTTGGAATAAAGGCCAGGGCGCGAGGATCCTTTCCATGAACACCAAAATCTATGTAAGCCAAATCCAGCAGAATCGTTTTGGGAACTTTATGCTTTTTCATTTCGCGGCCGATCTCTTCCCATTCAGCGTCAGTAATAGATGCTCCGGTGGGGTTGCTGTAAGGGCTGTTGATCATGAGAAAAAGCCGTTTCTCTTTAGCAGCTACCTCAGAAACCACAGATTGGAAAGAGGCCAGATCAAAATTAAGATTTTGATCGAGAAGCTGGAAACCTTTGATCTGCTTGCCGCTCTGCTTGGCGATCAGGGTATAATTGGGCCAGTAGGGTAGGTGACTGATCACAGTTTGATCTGCCATATTAACAATGGCAAGGGTTAGCGCGCCGGATCCGCCATGAGTTGGTATGGAGCGGATATGGAGATCTTTGGGCAGATCCAATCCCTGCAGAATGTACTTTGGATAGGTTTCGTTCAGGGTTGGCAGCCCTCCGGGCGCGGTATAGCCGCAGAGGATGCTGGCCTTGTCGTTCATCATATTTCTTACAACTTCCAGAAAGGTGGGGATTAAAAATGGATTTCCCTGTTCATCCATACCATTTCCCAGGGTTGAGTTGATGACACTATCCTTTCCCACTTCGCTGATGCGCTGCTTTGCTCTTGCTGAAACGGCAAAGATTCCAGCCTTTTTGTTCATGACGATATCTTTTCTGCTATCAATAATAATACTCATCGGTGATTCCTTTCTCAAAAAGAGTGATTCAAAAATGCTGATTGTATCAGCTCATAATTGCCAAATTCTTGTTTTTCCTTTGTTCCACGCCTGATTTTTTGTCTCCGGGAGAGAGTTACAGAGACTACCTGATCTGTTATTTTTTTTTCAGATATTCGATGATTTTCTCCTGGGAAAAGTCCAGCGGGGAGATGATTCCCTCGTCAATTAAAATGGAGCCCAGTGAGCGTCCACTTTTTTCCTGACGAAGCTCTAACTCTTGAAGTTTTTTTGTGGTGATTTTGCCGATTCGCAACAGCAAATTGGCGAGATGTTCGCTGCGGTAGGGGTTAAACAGACGGTTCAAGCTATATTCCTGAAGAATATCCATAGGCACGAAACGCTCCTGGTGAAAGACCTCTCCCAGAATCACACCTGTCTCCTGTTGGCGCCGCAGCGCATATTCCAGAATATCAGCAGTTATGATATTTTTACGTAGCAGATATTCACCAAATTTTTCATGGTTTTTTTCGTCAGCGCCGAGGGTGCCGTCAGACTTATAATGGGTAAGATCCAGAGGTTTGGGCTTTTCCATACCGATCCTTTTTATTCGCAATATCTCTTACATATAAAGTAAAGATTTTTGGTCCTTATGACCCTATTTTTTTATCGGTCGGGAATGGTTGGGGCAATAACCGGATAGTTCAATCTGTTTTTCACTTGTCAGGAGTTAGGAAGTTTTGGAAAATAGGCAAATGTTGCAATCATGCGCTGGAACCTCTTGAGATCCAGGAAAAGTGTAAAATATTAAAGAAGGATATGTATGGCAGCGGCAAGTCCAGAGGAAACGCAGGGCAGTACGAATCTACGCAAGGTTGATCCTGAACTGATTAAGGGAAATGTGGCCTTCCCCTATGATCTTGTAAATAAAGATTCAGGTGTGGTCGTATCGGCCAATAAAGTCATCGGTAGCAAGGATTTGGAGGCTATCAAAGAGGCGGGCGAACTTTTCTATCCACTTCCTGCTGAGCAGGTCTCATTGCAAGAGAAGGAGGTCAAAGAGATTAGTTTTGCAGATATACGGCATGGAGCGGTTTATTCCTTTGATCTGCTGGATGCCGAAGGTCATGTACTGCTTAAAGCGGAGCAGAAGGTTTCTCATAACTTTGTGTATGGTTATAAGCATCTGGAGAGCGTCCGCTTTATTCCCAATTTTGAAAAGGTTGAGCTGGACAAGGTGGTTCTCTGGGAAGTGGCTTATGACGATATCAAACCTGGAAAAAGTTATGCCTTTGATATGGTAACCGAGGAAGGATACCTAATCTTTCCGCGTCATCGCAGCATAGCGGATGTCCGCTATATCGGTTATCATTTTTTTAAGAAATTTTTTTTACCGCTGCCGAACCAGCTCCTCCAGGATGACCCTGATCAAATCTATAAAATCTCTGCCTCTCTGTTTATGCAGGATACCCCCTTGCTGCATGACCTGGTCAACGAAAAGGGTAATCTTTTGCTGGCACGAATAAAATCGTTAACGGCTGAAGATATTCAACTGCTCCGTCTTTTAAAGCAGGTCTATATTGTCTTACCGCGAGTAACCGTCATGGACACATCGTATCCTGATCAGGCTAAGGAGCTGTTTGAGGAGTGGATTCGAGATGCCAGTAATGAAGCTATTGCAAGTTTGTATGTGCTCAGAGAAGCTGGTATGAATCTAACCAATGAGATTGCCAAGCTATTCAGCACCGGTACGCACGAATTAATGGTGGCTCTGCAGAAGTGCTGTCTGAAACATTATAAACATTCGTTGAATCTGGCTCTTTTATCTCTGGGTATGATCGTGAATATGAAAACAGAGCTCGGCTTCCAGTACAATGATGATAAGGAGTTTAACCGTAAAGCGGCAAATTTTTTTCTGGGGGCTTTGTTGCATGACATTGGCTTGATCAAGCTGCCTAAGGAGCTGATGGAGAAGTCGATGGATACCTATGAAAAAGAGGATAAACTTCTTTTCTCGTCGCATCCACAAAAGGGGTATGAAGTTCTCCAGCGTTTTGACCGTATGAAAAACAGCTCCGATCAAAATGCCAGCGCTGCCAGTTATCATGATATTACCAAACAGTGTGTGTTGTTTCATCATGAACGTTATGATGATAAAGGGTATCCAACGCGCCTGCCTTATGAGGGGTTGCCGCTGGCGGCAAAATGGGTTGGAGTACTTGAAATCTTTGATGTATTAATGTCAAACTCCAGGCGCGGTGAGAGAGACCTGAATAAAGTCGCTGATTCCCTGAAAGGATTGGTCAACGCATGTGGTACATTGCTTGACCTAACCATGGTTTCTCAGTTTATTTTAAAGGTTGGAAATAAATTGATGCACGGAATACCTTTCTATAAAGCAGGAGATTTTGTCGTGCTGGATTCAGGGGATTTATCGACAGTGGTTACTCCATCTCTCTCGTTTCCTCTGGCGCCGATTGTGCAGGTTTTATATAGCAATAAAGGAAAAAAAGTTACAAGGCAGAGCATTGTGGATCTTCGTAAGGATACCAGAATGATTGAAAAGTTTCTGGCGCCAAACCGCGTGGACGAATATATCAAACGTGCGGAAAAGCAGGGCTATCTTTAATGTCCAAACCACAGGAGAAAAAGCTGGCCTGGTACAAGAGCCGCTGGGTGCGCCGCACCGGCGAGATCGCCCTCTTTCTTGCTCTGTTTCAGGGAATACTCTACTGGCAGACGCGTAATCTTCTGGATTCTGGGCAAAAGGTGCCTGAATTTCAATTGAGCGATCTGGATGGAAATGTGGTTAGCTCAGCTCACCTCAAGGGGAAAAGGGTGATCCTCCATTTCTGGGCAAGCTGGTGCTCCGTGTGCAAGACAAATATTCCTGTGTTTACCAGTATGCACTCTCTGTATCAGCACGATCCCCTTTTTATTTCGATTGCCATCGACGGTGATCGCACGGAGATTATTCGTAAGATGCGTCGCGAAAAAGGTATTTCTTATCCTGTTTTGGTGGGTAATGGAGAGATTGCTCGTTTGTTCCGGATTTCGGCTTATCCGACTACCTATTTTATTGATGCGCAGGGGCGTATTCGCAGCCAGGATAGTGGATTTTTGTCTCCACTAGGCTTGTGGTATAAAACATGGAAACTTAGATTTTAGCGGAGGGGTCAATGGAGAAAAAGGTCATAGTTATCACCGGGGCTTCTGACGGGATCGGCCTGGAAACTGCAATTCAGTTAGCTAACATGGGATATGTTATAGTCATGATAGTTCGCAATCCGGACAAAGGCGAACTTGTACGACAGGATATAAAGTCCGCTTCTCAAAACCAGGATATTTTTTTGTACACCGCTGATCTGTCAGATCCAGATCAGATACGCAAGGCTGCCGTTCAGTTGAAAAAAGATTTTCCGAAGATTCATGTGCTGATCAATAATGCCGGGGTTTTTCAGAAAAAACGGGAGGAGACAATTCAGGGTTATGAAATGACTTTTGCTGTAAACCACCTTTCCTATTTTCTTTTAACAAATTTGTTGCTGTCGTCGCTTTATGCGGCTAGACCATCGCGCATCATCAATGTCAGCTCAATGGCTCATCAGGGAGCTGAAATGGACTTTGACGACATTCATATAAAAAAAAAATATGACGGCTTTCAGGCCTATGCCAGATCGAAACTGGCTAATCTGCTTTTTACCTATGCGTTGCATCGCAGATTATTTCATAAGGGTATCACGATCAATGCTTTGCACCCTGGTGTGATCAATACAAAGCTGTTGCGCGCTGGATGGGGTTCGCTGAGCGGTAGTGCTGGCCAGACCGGAGCTGAAACCTCAGTTTATTTGGCGAGTTCGCCAGCAGTAGAAGGGGTAAGCGGTAACTATTTCGTGGATAGCGCTATCGCCCGCTCTTCGCTTGAGTCTCACGATAAAGAGGCTGCCGAGCGTTTGTGGACGCTCAGCGAGCAGATGACAGAAGTTTTTGACTTAACTGTTGTGCAGGGGTAGATTTTCTTTATGGGTGCATTCGCGATTCGCGGGATGGAATCATGAAAGATAGGCAAATTGCAGCTAGGGTATTCACAAAGACAATGGTATAGCCTGTGGGTAAATCTGCATAATAGGAAATTAGAATAGCGCAAATATTTAGCATGATTCCCAGAAGCCAGGCTGTACCCAATGTTTTCAAGGGAAACCCGGAGATTTCCCTTTTTCCTGAGAGCAGGGTACTAGCGATAAGGGAGGGAGCCAGCAGAATTGCAAAAACCACCAGTACGCCTGCCATTTTAACCGAGCTGGTTACCGTCAGAGAAAATGTTAAAAAAAAGAAAAATTCTTTTAATCGACCTTTCACGTAACGTTCATTTAGTAAAATAAGAACCCCTATTATAAGATATAAGAGAGCTGTGATGCCAATATCTTTATAGTCAGTATAAAGTATATCATAAGCCATGAGGTTCTGAAACTGCTCCATGCCATGAGAAGATCTGGATAGAAGAATAAACACTCCGGATAATCCAAGCGCGTAGAACAGGCCGATCACCGCTTCCAGGTAACGCGTGCGACTCTCGGCGAAGGCAATTAATGTCGCGGCCATGATTGCCGCAACAAGGGAGAGTATAAAAATATAATCGCCATGGAACCATAGAATAGAGATGGAGGCTCCCAGGGCGGCGATCTGACCAATCGCAAGATCAGTAAAAATTATATTTCTTTCTATGATACGGATACCAAAGTAAGAGTGGATTCCCAATAGTACCACAGAAATCAGAAAGGCTGGTAAAAGTATTTCTAACATTACTGTATCCTTTCGATGATAGCTTCAAAAAGGCTGAAGATGTCCTTGGCGTCAGAGGTTGCTGATACATCATGAGGAAGAACTGCAAGCGGCACGCCGGTATGCCTGCTTACAAATTGAGCAGGCTTTTTTGAATGGTAAACATCCGTGATAATTTTTTTTACTGGATGTGTCTTACACTTCTGGATGATTTGGCGAAGATGGCTTGAGGTCGGAGGTATACCGGGTAGGGGTTCCAACTCTCCGATTACTTTGATTTTGTAATGTTTGAAAAAATAGTCCATATTGCTGTGGTATTGGATGACCTGGCTATTTTTTAACGATTCCATTTTTGCCTGCCATTGCTTTTGGTGTGTTTGCCATTTGTTTAAAAATGCATCTAGATTACGTTTCATCTGGCTTTGGTGCTCTGGCATAATGGAAGAAAACCTTTGATAGATTGCCCTTGCAAGTATCGGGATATTATCCGGATCAAGATGGAAATGCGGATTACCGTCAGGATGAACATCCCCCTGGGATCTTGAGACGCTGTCATGTTTTTGAATCAATTTTACAAAATTTGACAAATCAAGAAATGATTGGTTTCCTGGGTTCAGTTTGTCATTATGCGCTTCGCGAAGAAGCGGAGGTAGCCAACCAATTTCGAGTTGAGCGCCATTCATGATAAAAATATCGGCTGTGCGAAGTTTAGCAATCAGGGAAGGCCGGGGGATAATATAATGTGGATCCCAATTCCCTACCGCCAGTGCGGTAATAGAGGCCTGATTGCCGACTATGTGGCGGGCAAGGTCTGCGATAAAGGGATAGGTGGTAACGATTCTGAAATTGTCCCTTATTCCGTTAGAGTTTGATTTTAGTTGATAAAAAGGAACCCT
>DYNZ01000192.1 GCA_020720805.1 Leptospira biflexa
TCGCTCCTGTGACTTCCTGTCACCCGCGACACTCGTGCATCCGTGCACATCGCAATGACAGTTGCAGGATACCCTGACTGCCTGGCATTGCCCTGCGTCGGATAATGCCAGGTCGTGGTATTACCAACGTTCTTTTGGTACAAAGTCCATTTCAAACAGTATAAAAAGCCTTGAATGGGAAAATTTTTTATTTTTTAACAAACCTAATCTTCCAGGAAGTGTCCAATTCAGGCAAGCAATTTTTACTTTTGCCATCCCTGTAGGGGATGAATAGACGAAGTGCTTGACACCGCTGAGGAATAGTTCGTCTTTGCAAGAGATGCAATCTTTACTGATTCCGGAATAGTGTATATGATTTTTAAAAAAATCTCTCTCTTACCTCTGTTTGCGCTGCTGTTTGTCTTTTTTCTGACAGGAAGGCCAGCCAGCGCGGAATTTAAGTACCGTCCAGCCCTTGGTGTCTGGTTTGGACCAACGGCTCCCGTTGCGGTTACAAATGAGAGCGTGGACGGCTTTTTAGGCGGCGGAATCTTTCACCGGGGAAATCTGCCTGTCTCCAATTTATTTTATAATGTGGATCTCTCCTGGCTCTATTTTAATTCTATATTGGAAAACCGCATGCACATGTTTCCTGTTGTTGGATCTCTCATGTACCGGTTGCCTTTGGATCTCCCCGTAAATTTTTTAATTAAAGCGGGAGGAGGACTGAATTATGTTTACATAAAACCCGAAAAAACAGGCGGCTGGGATCCGGTTGTTCATTTCGGATCAGAATTTTTTTTCCCGGCTGGTAAGGTGGTGCGGATAGGCCTGCGTTTGGATTTTCTCTGGACCCTTGAAAAGCACCTGGAGAGTAGCCAGCGTCAGGTTTACAAGGACGGCACTTACCAGACAATCACAGGAGCCCAGACGGATGCCTTTACTGTGCACATGGGTCTTTCCGTCTATTTCAATTTTGTGAAATGATCGTTATAATTATTTGGTGAATGATGACTATGAAACGCAATCTGTTTTTTTTCGGTTTTCCTCTTTCCTTGTTTTTGCTAATGACCTTGTCTGCCTGCAACCATGATCCGCTATTTGATCAACTGGCTGAAAACCGGATTGTTATGTTTATGAAGGGAACCTACTCCTCCAACGGACCAAAAAGTTTTACGGCCTTTCCGGCCGGCGAAACCAATGCCAACGCTCTGGATGATTCGCGGACAACTGTGGATAGCAGGCTGGATCTGTCTGATCTGGAGATCATCAAGTTAGATCTCAGTCAGGTATCGATGATCAATACTAGCAAGGATGATTTTGATATCAATGAGGATGATGTGCAAAAATTGTCCGATGAGAGGCAGCTCTTTTTCTTTAAGTTTATGGAGAATCCAACCTTTACCAAAGAGGAGCTTTACAATAAATATGATTTGGAAGATCCAAACCTTTCAGATACGGAGATCCAGAATAAGATATCTCTAGTTACGCAGCAGAATCTTGAATTTTTCAAGGGGCAGGGATATGGCGTCCATTATCACGGCGGTGATATCGCCTCAGGTACATACAATAAATTCAGAATTTTTATCCGGAAAATTGTCACTGGCCAGGCAAAATCTTATTTACTGCAAGAGGATGGGGTGACCCTGTACAGCGACCCTTGGACTACGACTACAGAATTTGATAACGACACCGAGGATAGTTACGAAATCTCTCAATTTTACCGTTATCTGCCTACTGAGGTTGGGGGATCGCAAACCAGAAATTACCTGTTTCCATTGACATTGACCCGAAGTGTACAAATACCATCAAAAGATCCGGTACATATTGAGTTTCGTATTTTTATTAAAAATAATATGCGCAGTTACCAGGCTAGCGATTATAGCGGGCTTTTCAACGCCCGTTTCTGGGCGTTCTCTGATTTTAAGGAGAATTATGATAACAGCGTGAATAGATCCATGTACATGAGTTTTCCTGCCACCTTCCGGGTCTATAATCCTTTTAACGTTGGTACAATCCAGGGAAATCTCGGGGCTACCTATACCTCGTCTGGAGACCTTACCGCAGACCGTTATGTGGTGGCTGTCCAAACTGGAACAGCACCTCCCACCAATTTTGTTTCGGAACTGGCAACGGGAAGCGCAGCAGGATCGGTCTATAACTTGACCAATGTTGCGCCCGGAACCTACGATGTCTATATCATGCGTGATGTGACCAACAGTGCCGGTGTCAGCACTCCAGACGGTTTCCCGGAAACAGTGGAGGTTGGTCCAGTGACTGTTACCGTGACAAAGGATCAGACTGCAACAGCGAATATACCGTAAATTTATCAGTGTATCCTGTTTTCAGATTGCCTTGGCGAGCGTTAGCGGCTCTAGCAAAACCACGGCGTACTTTTTGGCTTCGAGGGGTTTTGCTAGAGGTCACTTCGAGAACCTCAGTGACCAACCCGGCCATTGAGCAGCCGCGAAGCGGCGTACCGAGATGCCGGTCGCTGAGGCTCTCGTAGCGCCGGTATGTCTACAATTTCTCAATCTCTTCTGGCGAGAGGCCGGTAATCTCTACAATATCAGAAAGCTTGTAATTGCGGGCTTTCATCTGCCGGGCAGCCTGGCGGGCTTTTTCCCGGGCTCCCTGCTGGATGAGAATTTCTGCTGTAGTCATGACGATCTCCTTTAAATCCGGAGCTTGGA
>DYNZ01000193.1 GCA_020720805.1 Leptospira biflexa
GCCAACAATTTCACGGTTGTTGCCTATGGTGACGACCAAACTACCGCTACCGCAAATTGGACACTCTACGGAACCGACTGCAACGTTCCTGAGCCCGCCACCATGCTCCTGTTTGGAACCGGTCTTGCCGGACTGGTGGGATACCGCCGGAAAAAAGCTCAAAACTAATCATCAGCCAACAGAGCTTTTGTAAAAAAGGCGGGCATTGCAAAGTGCCCGCCTTTTTTGTTTCTCCCGCAGCCGGTAGGATGGGCAAAGGCCGACAGGCCGTGCCCATCAATTCCTCGGGTGGAGGCAGAAATGATGGGCACGCTGCGCTTTGCCCATCCTACCTCTGCTGACTCTTTGGGTTGCGGGATTCATCCCGCGTTAGCAAACAGAGCTTTTGTAAAAAAGGCGGGCATTGCAAAGTGCCCGCCTTTTTTGTTTCTCCCGCAGTGCGAAAGTTCATTACCCGGATCAAAAAAGCAATTGTTTTATCTCTGCTCTCGGTATATTCTAATTCAGTCATTTCCTTCATTCCGTTCCCAATACCGGTTAAAATGCAACAGCATTTTTTCACACGCGTACACGTTTGCTCACTAAGCTGCAACAGGAGGTTGTCGATGAAACGTTTTCACCTTGCCCATTCCAGATTATGCGGATTACTACTGTTCACCCTGAGCGTATTCGTCAACACTTCCGAGGGGACAGCCCTTATTATTTCCACCGTTGACTCGCAGGGAACCCCTTTTCAACTGAAGAGTTCGACGGAAAGCAGCCCTGACGCCCTTCTGGAACTCATGCGCCATGAGTTGCGCAAAGGCAATACGGGAAGTCTGAGCACCTTGGCGCAGCGGGTTCTTCTTGTAAAGCCAGACAGCTCGGAAGCCCATGCCTTTGCCGCCATTGCCCACGCCGCTCAGGATGAGGTTCAAAAGGCGGAAACGGCTCTGGCGAAAACACGAACAACCGGGGCAGACCCCGGACTGTACGTCCTTTATGCCGAGGCGATGGTCCTGCGTCTCCACAAAAAATATGACGCGGCCATAAAAAAATCCGAAGAGGCCATCCGCCTTGACCCGACCCATCCTTATCCGCAAAATATCCTGGGGCGCGTCTATTATGACAAACAGGAATACCAGAAGGCTCTGGAATGTTTCCAGAAAGCGGCATCTCTGGAACCCGATTTCATTCCCGCTTATACCAATATGGGCAGCACCGCCCTTCTGGCCGGAGATCTGACTGCGGCGGAACGGTATTTCGCCAGGGCAATCGAGCTGGACAGTAACAGTTTCACGGCCCACTTCGGATTGGCAACCCTTTATGAAACAAAGGGCAACTATGATTATGCCGCCTTGAACCTCGCCGCGTGCTGTAAGACTGGGTCATGTGACGCGGAGACGCTAAGCAGACTTGGTGATTTACAAATCAAGGGCGGCCTGTACACAGAGGCCCTTGCCACCGGGCAACAGATGAAAGACAAGGGGATTCCCAGGGCCTCCATCATCTTGGCTGATGCCGCCCTCCACCTGAGAAAACCCCAGGAGGCCCTCACCTATGCCCAGCAGGCTCCGGCCGACGATCCCGCCGCACTTTATATTTCTGGCTTTGCCTCCATGCTTGAGGGGCAACATGACGTGGCCCTGACAACTATGAAAAAGGTGCTGGATAAAAACAGTCAACATTTCGGAGCATATGCCGCCCGTTTGATTTTAGAATTTTATCTTGACGGAAAAATGAACCTGAAAGGGGATGCAAGCCAGTGGGGTCAAGGCCCTGACCGGCTGATCTATTACCTGGAAGGAAACAGTGTGGCCTTCACCGGGAATTCAACCCTTGCCTTGGAAAAATGGCAAAAAGCGGAAAACGTGATCCCCGGTTTCACGATCAAGGGAATAAAGGCAGATAATCTACAAATCGGACTCAATAAAGAAGAACTGAAACATCTCAATTTAGGAACATTATTTTATTTGAACAATCTGCCCGAAGCCGCGCAAAAGGAATTTACCAAGGCAGTAAAATTAAATGAGAAATCAATTTTCGCTCATTACTGGTCAGCCCAAGTGGATCTGAAGATGAACAAGAGAGAGGAAGCCATCGCCGCTTACGAAAAAAGTTTGGCCGCAGCCCCTGATTTTTTTGCAGCCCTGTACACAATTGGGGAATTAAAATTTTTAGCCGGTAAGGCAGACCAAGCCGTTCCTTATTATAAACAGGCAATGAAAGTTGAAAAAAGTCCAGGCGTTTTGCTGAGGCTGGGCCTCTATCATGAAAGCCAAAAACAATTTGAAGAGGCCGCCGGTTATTATCAACAGATCATCAGCGGGTACCCCGATCTCTTTTTAGGCTACAATCAACTTGCCTGGCTCTACGCCAAGCAAGGAATCAGGCTGGATGACGCCATGGACCTGGCAAAAAAGGCCGATAAACTGCAACCGGAAAATGCCAGCATTCTGGATACAATGGGATGGATTCATTACCATAAGAAAGAGTACACCCAAGCCCAGAAAATATTCCAGCAATCTCTCATGATTACACCTGGGAATCCAACCATGCTGTATCATTTAGGTGTTGTTCAGCAGGCACTTGGAATGAAGGAAGAGGCCAAAAAAAGTCTGCGAACCGCCCTGGAAAGTAAAATTACGTTTGAAGAGATGGACGAAGCCAAGAAAAT
>DYNZ01000070.1 GCA_020720805.1 Leptospira biflexa
CCCCTACTAATACGGTATTTTAACGACTTATGCCAATTCGTAATCGAAGAAACCCGGAAGAATGAGTGATCTCATGATAATATAGATGGTAAACGAGCGCGATGAGTGCGCATTTGATGGAGAAAAGGATTGACTCATGAAACCTTGAACGGCTGGAGTCAGGCCCATGAGACGAAATGATTGTCAGTTAAGACTCTGGGAAAAAAACTCCTTTTAACGACCCTCAACACGAGGAGTCAAGCCTCCTCAGCAGGCGCTTTCCCCCATATTTGCTGATAAAACAGATACACCACAAATCCAACCAGCCCGATACAGAGTGTTTTTAATCGTAATAGCAGCCCCATCGCCAATGTTTCTGCGCCCGAGACCCCAACCATTAAAAAATAAACGACAAAAACGGACTCAAAAAACCCAAGATTACCAAGGACGGTAACGGGAAAATGAGCGACAAACATAATCGTAGGAACCAGCGCGATTATGGCAAGGAAATCAACTTTCGTGCCAAAAGCAAGAAATGTGACGAACACATTCAACCAGGTAAAAAAGTAAAAGGCTATTGTCAGCGCGACAATCTTCCACAAAAGGGCCTTGTTGTCCCGAATCACCTGAAGCGCCTTTCCGAGTTCACCGCTAAACCTCTCCAAACGAGAGGACAAGGAACGCAAAAAGAGGACAACAAATGTCAAAATTCTTCCTAAAGATTCGCTCTGCACCCGCCCACCAAGACCGTCAAGTCGGTTCAGCAAAAAGGCCATAAGGGATTTTAGCAAGGCAAATGGCTCTTTTACCAGCCAGATCCAGATCACTATGAATAAAAAAAGAAGCGAAAGCAGTGTTGGAATAATAACATACAAACTCTTATACAAAGAGGGCTGCAGCAAGGGAGCAAAAATAACCAAAAAAAGTAAAAACAGAAGTCCGGAAAATCGTTCAACAAAGACGGTCACCGCAGAATATTGCTGGTTGTTTATTTCTTTGCCGGCATAATAGGAACGAACGACATCCCCGCCCACCGTTGAAGGAAGAAGATTGGAAAAAAAATAGCCCACCAAATAAATGGCGCTCAACCTGAAAAATGAAATTTTCCGTTCACCGGCATCAAGAATGAGCTTCCACTTCAGACTGCTTAAAACAAACAAAACGGGAACCATGGCAAATGAGAGGGCGAAGTACAGCCAATTGACATGGGAGAACGCCACAAAAAGCTCCTGCCCCCGAACAAAAGAGACAAGAACGACAAAAAACGCAATGCTGAAAAGCGCTTTAATGAAAACAAGTATTTTATTCTTTTTCATCTTGCCTCATCAAGACGACAGCACTGTAAACACCTGCGCAAAAACACAGCCGCACTACCAGGCAAGAGCCATAAACAGACGGAATCGTTTTCGGATAGCAACTCAAATCCATTTGTTCTGCACATACCAGTCAGCCGTCATTTGCAAACCACGATCAAGGGACACCTGAGGAGAGTATCCCAGTAATCGTTTGGCCTTGGAAATATCAAACGCTCTATCTTTCACAAAAAAATCAACCCGCCGCCGATAGATGGGAGGTGATATCCCCAACGGTTGACAAATAATTTCACATACAAGACCCGCAAACCACACCGGCCAGACCGGAATATGAAACGAGGGTACCGGTTTTTTGAGAATAGAGGCAATTTTTCCAACCAGTTCCTGTAAGGTCAGATAGCCATCACCGCCAATTGTAATGATCTCGCCAACAGCTTCCGGTTTCTCGCCCGCAAGGATAAAACCCTGAGCCAGATCTTCAACAAAGGTCATGTGATAAAGCACTTTTCCGCTTCCAATCATCCTGAATTTGCCGTTATTGATAAACTTAAACAATTTCAAAAATCGAGTATCACCGGGTCCATAGATCCCAACAGGACGCACAATGGCAATGGGTAGTTGTTCCTTTTTATAAAATTCTATAACCAGTTGTTCGCCATCAACTTTGGACTGCTGATAATAGTCACCGGGATTATAGGGATCCTCTTCCTTTGCCGGAGGATTCTTGATATCACCTTGAACTCCCACTGTACTTGAGTAAACAAACTTTTTTACGCCTGCTTTTTTGGCGGCCTGCAGAAGTTTGCGGGTCCCTTCGACATTCACATCCCAAAAATATTTTCTCGGCACATTTTCCGTTCGGTAGGCGGCGGCAATATGATAAACGACATCTATCCCGTCCATGATCGCTGAGAAATCGGTATCAACAGCCAGATCCGCATAGTGAAACTCGACCGGAACCCCTTGAATCAAGCTCATGTCAGCGTTCTTTCTCACTACTCCTCGAACCGTGTAGCCTTTTTCAACCAATTGGCGACAGACGAAGCTGGCAGTAAAACCATTGGCACCTGTAACTAACGCAGTAGGCAATTTATACTCTCCAATTCATTGTTTTCATGCATAAAACTTCTATTTTCACAATCAACTTAAATCAGATGTTCTTCGGGAATTATAAAACGACTTGAGCCGCGCAATTTCGCTTGCCACCATATCTTCATCCCAATCAAACAACGCACATATCTCGTGTGAATATTTCAACGCATTGAGCGGATTATCACCCAAGGTTGTCCTTCTTATCATTAAATCATCAAGGTGAACAACAGATTCGTTGTGAATGATGTTTTTTATTCCATCTTCCCAACCACTCTTTTCAGATGGACTCCAGTCTTCTTGAAAAACCCCGAGCTCTTTTTCACTGAGTGGCTCTCTGCCATCACGAGAAAAACGAGCGAGTTCCGTCTTAAATATTTTCTTCAGAGTTTTTTCAGCAACCAGCCTGGCTGTAGTAAACTTTACCCCCGAAACACTAAACAATCCCACGGGCCCATTATTCTCTCCGTGATCAATAACAACTTCTCTCACTGCTATCTTGCCACTCCCCTCTTCCTTGGCGGGAAGCAGTCCAGGAAAAATCTGCAGGACATCTGATGGTTGCAGGTTAAGATTTTCAACGGTATCATTCAAGTTTCCGATGAATTCACGGACAGAATCTTCGTCCGGTGTTGGCATTCGATCCGGCTTATTCCACGGAGAATGCATCGTCCCGGCAAAAAGCAATCCCTTCCAATGATGAATAAAGTACATTCGTGACCCCGGTTTTTTAGGCCTTACGGCCAGGGCGTAGGGTGACAGGGCAGGGCGATTGAACAAGACATTCCAGGCAAAAGAGTCCTTGAAAAGTTCAGGGTAATCCTTGTCAAATTGAGCAGCCACTCTTCTGCACCAAGGCCCGGAGCAATTAACAACCTTCGTAGCCTTGAATGTATATTCTTTATTCCTTGTCTGATCAACGGCCCGTACCCCAACGACCTGCCCCCCTGTCACTAAGAGTTCCTCGACTTCCGTATAATTCAAGGCGGAACCATGGAGACGACAGCCCCACTTAATAATTTCGATAAGAATTTTTTGAGAATCCGGCATAGCCCCATCATACCAAACAGCCCCACCTTGGAGATTGTGGATATCAACCCGGGGGTAAATCTGTTTCACTTCATCCTGACCAACTATTTTCCCCTTCAACAATTGTCGGCCTTTGACAACACCAAAATTGCGATTACTGGACAACAAATCATTGAGTAGCAGTGCCCATCTGAACACTGCCGACTTATATATCCCATTCCCATATAACGGCATCAAACAAGGCAATGGTTTAACCAGATCAGGGAAATTTCGAAAGAACCATCGTCTTTCGGAAACCGATTCAAAGATCCGCTTCAAGTCCAAAGACTGTAAATAACGAAGCCCGCCATGAATGGTCCTCAGGTTATTAAAACTTGTAGCCGCTCCAAAATCATTCTTTTCCAATAACAACACTCGCTTCCCTGCCTGCGAGGCAGTCAGAAACAAACAGGCCCCATAGATCCCACCGCCAATAATGATCAAGTCATATTGTTTTTTGGAGGCTTCAGCGACATCTCGATCAATTACTCTCATTTTAAGGCCCCGCCCTCAAGCCATCTTCGTTTCCAGTCCTGAAACACCATCATTGACCACAGGATATGGCTATGATTGGCTATTCCGTCAATATGTTCTTTTTTCAGCCTGATTACCGTGTCAGCATTAAATATGCCGTCTTGCCTGATCTGGCTTTGATCAAGAAGCTCCTCCATCAGAGGACGAAACTCAGTGACAAGCCATTGCTTAATGGGAATGCTGAAGCCCTCTTTGGGCCGATACACACACTCTTTGGGCACATACTTGCAGGCTAATTTTTTGAGCAGAATTTTTGTCCCCTGTGATGTGGTTTTGAATTTTTCCGGGATTTGAAAAGCGAGCGAAACAAGATCGAGATCAAGATAGGGAACCCTGGTCTCAAGGGAGACCGCCATGGACATGCGATCTACTTTGGTCAAGATATTGTCTGCCAGATAACTTTTCACATCAACATAGAGACTTCTATTGAGCTCTCCTCGTGGGCCTGCTTGATCAAAGAGTTGCTCAATATGGTGCGCCGGTGCAGAAACCATCTGTTGTAAGCAATGAGGTGTAAAGAGATTCTTTCGTAGCTCTTCGCCGACAAAGAGTCGCCATCTCGCATGCGACATCTTGTCATCATAAGAGGCCCCCTCAATAAATCTTTTCGCCTTATTTACCCACCCTTTTTTCTTCGCTGTTGGCCTGAGCCTCTTTATGGTGCTCTCAAGCACTCCTTTGCGGATGAATTCGGGGATTCTATTCCACATTCTGGCCTTATCCTGGGCGAGATAGGTTTCATAACCGCCGAACAGTTCGTCGCCACCATCACCACTTAAGGCCACCGTTACTCGTTGGCGCGCCAAACGGGAGACAAGATAGGTTGGGAAGATTGAAAAATCACCTATGGGATCATCAAGAAAGAACATAAGATGATCAAACAGTTCGAGGACATTCGGCTTTATAATCTCATCGTGATGATTGACTCGTAAGTGATCGGCAACCCGCCTCGCCCATTTCAGTTCATTATAGGTCGGGTCATCAAAACCAATACTAAAAGTTTCGGCACGACCCATCATGGCGACAATAAGTGAAGAATCAACCCCACCAGAAAGAAATGCTCCCAGTGGCACATCACTGATAAGCTGCATTTGAGTTGACTTCTTCAACTGCCAATCTACGGCCTCAATCCACTGATCTATGGTCGAATTATCCTGAGACGACTCAAAAAAGGGAATATCCCAATATCTCTTGGGCTCACACACGGGATTATGCAAATCAATTTCCAGCAAACAGCCCGGTTCCAGCTTATGAATACCTTGAAATAAAGTTGCCTTACCTGGCACATATTCCCAGGAAAAAAATTCACCCAGGGCATCAACATCAAGCCCAGTCTCAACTTGACCACTCACCAGAATGGATTTGATTTCAGAACCAAAAAGTATTCTGTTGGTATTAAACGAATAATAAAGAGGTTTAATGCCGACATGATCCCTGGCCAGTAAAAGCCTGTTGTTGATCGTATCATGAACGGCCAAGGCAAACATGCCATTGAGTGATTTTACAAAATCGCGGCCATATTCCTCATATCCATGGACAATGACTTCTGTGTCAGAATTTGTGATAAAGATATGCCCCTTCGACTGCAACTCCTTTCTCACTTCCTGAAAGTTATATATTTCTCCATTAAAAACAGTCCAGACAGTTTGATCTTCGTTGTAAATAGGCTGGCTGCCGCCACTCAAGTCAATAATTGCAAGGCGCCTCATTCCCATGGCCACGCCACCGCGAATGTCCATTCCCGACTCATCAGGCCCGCGGTGAACAAGGATGTCAACCATTTTGCCGAGAGCTTCTCGCTCTATGGCCTTGGCTCCGTTAAAGGCGGCATATCCGGCAATTCCACACATTATTGCAGGAGCTCCAGCAGTTTTTTCAGTTTTTGGGTATAGACTGATCGCGAATACTTTTGTTCATACATTTTTTTTGCCGCCCCTACTTTGCTGGCAGCGTCACCCGACTGGCTCAACGCAGCCAGGATTCCCTGGCCAATCGCCTCTGGATCTGGATCAACCAGAAAGGCGACCTCCGGAGTTAATACCTGCGTATGCGAATAAATATTGGTGGCGACCAGTGGTATTCCAGACGCAAGCTGTTCATAAACTTTCAGAGGCGTGTTGGTCCCTTCGCTTCGCGGGGAGACCAGAACTTTAGCAAGCCCCGTGTAATATTTCGCTATGGGCTGGGCGACACGACCCGTAAAGAGAATCTTGTCACTGACGAGATTCAGCTCGGCAAGGGTTGCATATTCTTTTACTTGTTCAGCAGATCCGCCCACAATCAACAAAAAGGCATCAGGTCTTGCTGATGCAACGAATTTGATCCCCTTTACCAGAAGATCAATTCCCTGATAATGTTCCAGCGTTCCGGCGTACACAATCAGTTCTTTGTTGAACAACTCTGGAGGGAGCGTCTTTTTAAGCTCCTCAATACTTCCACCGCCTGAATCTTTCAACTTCACTTCTTCAAAAATTGAATTCTCAATCAGAAAGTGTTTGTTTTTATCCTCGATGATTGAGTTCACATAATCATACAAATCAGGGCAGATCGTAATCACCCCATCAGATGCTCGCAGACAGGAATCCTCAAGTTGCTTGAAGAGACCTATCAAAAATTGAGAACTCGAAAAATTAAAATTAGTAAGCTGCTGGGGCAGGGAGGAGTGCATATCATAAATCAGCTTAAATCCGAAAAGAGGCTTCATAAATCTGGCAAAAAATACCGCCTCTTCATGGGCATGCACCAGATCGTATTTATTACGGATTAACAGAATACACATCTTTACGATTATGAAGATGTCCAGAAAAAGCTTCAGCAAAGAAGGCCCGACTTTCACATTGCCTAAAACTTTAAACCGCGGAATGCGTATAATACGCACATTCGGGATATCAACATCCCGTCCTTCGCCATAGGTGAGAAGATCTATTTCCAGGCCCAGTTCAGAGCTGATAAGTGTACGATAATAGACGCTAAACGGAGTTCCACGGGGAGTGAAAAAAGGATGGGGGGCAATCACTAAGGCTTTCATTTTTTATTTTTTACTTGATTTTCGGCTTCGTTTCACTAATTGCATGGCGAATTGATTCTTGAAAAAATTAGCCGTTGATTCCAAGGTGCCATAGGTTTCAAATTGTTGAGATGAGTTCACGATGTGCCCATACAGACTAGTAAATGGCTTCTCACGGTCTAAGGCTCCCTCTATGCAAAAACCAAAGCTCCCGGGCTTGACAGCCTCATTTGCAAAGGGTAACGGATCACTTCCCGGTAAATTGAACGAGTGATGATCTGCGCCGTTATTGAAGATTTCCGATTTTCTCCACAACCAGGGCCGATTCCCATTATCCCCTAAATAGCAGGCATACTTGCCCGCATTTACCAGGCCTTGGACTATTTTTTTTCTTTTACCCAGCCATTTCCCTGGCCCCCAAGGAAGAATAGGAATAGCATGAGCCCTCACAGCATACGCAATCACTGCATCAGTGGGTTCCCCATCATCAATATCTTCATTCAACCCCACAGCTAACACTTCCACTTTATCCCTTGTCACTATCTGGCGACCAGCCACAACAATGATTTCAAACCCGGTGTTGTCCTGAAGCAACAAGGAGTTGTGTTCAGCCGTTGTGTGAATACCCCAATCCCCGATCTTTTCCTGGTTGATGGCCTTTCTGCTCAATTCTCCATAGACACTCATCCCATGAGATTCTGTAAAACAGAGGACGCATTGAAAGGATGTCTCCAGGTGTTGCCTGGCAATAGAACAAAAATTGTTTCTGGCGGAATCAAAGAAAACTTCGGCAGGAAAACAAGGATGAAAGTGAATATGGGCATCAATGAAAGTTAACATAAAAGACCTTGGGCAATAACCTTCACACGGCTCTCGCGCCGGTTACTATTAGGCACAACGGTGTTTTCAACGGAACCGACTGGTATTGAAAAAAATCTAAAAACATTTTTTCCGATGTCATACCATTTAAAGACCTACAAAATCAAGCACTACTCTCCATTTTGAGGCCACTCATCCCTCTACAAATGAAGCCAACCATGCTCAACATACCAGCGAGCTGTCTCAATAATCCCCTCTTTATTCTCATGTCGAGGGCGATACCCAAGGACATTTTTCATCTTGCTGACATCAAAACTTCTATCTTTTGCATAAAAAGCCGCCCTTCTTCGATAGATAGGTGGTTCAATATGCAGAGGGCGACAAATCATCTCACAGAGATCACCAGCCCAATAAAAGGGGCCTATCGGCAAACGCAACACCCTCATTTTTTTTCCAAAAGAATCAGCCACAACATGACCAATATCGGCAATACCGATAGACTCTTCAGCACCACAGATAAAGGTCTCGCCATCCGCACGGGGATGGGTGGCAGCAACAAGAAGGCAATTAGTTAAATCATCAACATGTATCAGATGATAGAGGCACTTCCCGTCTCCCAGCAATGGAAAGAAAGGCTTCAGTGCCATCTTGAAAAGCTTCAAAAGACGACGATCGCCAGGCCCATAAATAGCGGCGGGCCTGATGATAGTGTATGACAACCCTGTCTGGGCGGCAAACCCGTTCAACCACAATTCCGCTTCCAGTTTAGTCCGCTGATAATCGTCTCCGGGGCTAAAGGGATATTCTTCTGTTGCCGGGGGCGTCTCGATGTGCCCATGCACCCCTACCGTTGACACATGGACATATCGTTTAAAAGAAGGCTGTTTCAGCGCCTCTTGAACTATCAACTGCGTACTTCTCACATGGACATTCCAATAGTCCTTCTCTGTACTTTTGGCCTCCCTGAAAGCCGCCGCCAGGTGGAACACATATTCCTGCCCGGCAACGGCATCAGCAATAACCTCATCATTAAAAACATCACCTCTGATCCAACGAATATCAAGACCATCGAAGGGTGTTATATTAGAAGTTTTTCGTGCTAATGCACTCACCCTCAGACCAGCGGCGACAAGCTTCTTTGTCAAATCAATCCCGGCAAAACCCGTTGCTCCGGTGACCAACACTGGTGTTCCAAGCGGAATCGCCAACATTTTTCCATCAACCATAAAACTCATTTCCAAATTCAAAATAATTTCAATATGTTAAAGATCGTCAACATATTCCCAACGACATGACATCCAGTTTGACACGATAGCCTTGCCACTCTGCCTTATGCGCTGATTTAACTACGGTACTCACCGAGGTCGCCACCCTTTTCATTATAAAACACTCCCATAAAAATCTTGCAACGGAAATCCATTCTAAGTTATAGTCATAATCCATCACGCTGAGGACAGACCGTATTGATCCGACCTTACAATAACTTTTATGTGAACGATGAAGACTTCATCCGGAAAGCAGTTGACAGTTTTCGCTCTTCGTTGTGCGCAGAAACTCATCAGCATTGCTCCTTTCCTCCATTAACACGACAATACTTGCAAGCCAAATACCGCAGTAACCCTTTTCTTATCCAGTTTTATTTTTGTAACTTCGCAATAAATGGCAATTCAATTCGTGAACAAAAATATACCCCAGCCATTTTCACCTTTTCCAGAAACAGCGGACATCGAAACCGCATCCGATGACTATGCCGCCCGTTTTTCCGGGGCGGTTGGCAGCTATTTCCTGGATGTACAGGCCCAATTAGTACTGGATCTGTTGAAGGATCTTCCCCAGGCATCAATATTGGATGTTGGCGGTGGCCACGCGCAATTAACCATGCCCCTTGTCAATGCTGGCTATACGGTGACAGTTACAGGCAGTGCTGATATCTGTCGGGCACGCTTAGATCGTTGTTGTGATGCAAGTCGTTTTCGCTACTTGACATGCGACAGCTTAAATCTCCCTTTTGAGGACAATCAATTTGATGTGGTGCTGGCCTTCCGTCTTTTACCACACACTCAGCAATGGCAAAGGCTACTCCAAGAGATGTGCCGTGTCGCGAAAAAAGCCATTATCCTTGATTACCCTGACAAGAGAAGCGCCAACATCCTCTATAACCTTCTCTTTACAATGAAGAAAAACATAGAGGGAAATACAAGAACTTACACTGTTTTCTCCCGAAGAGAATTAAAAGATGTGCTGAAGGCTCATCATTTTGGCGCCCCGGAGTTCCAACCAGAATTTTTCATACCGATGGTCATTCATCGGAAACTTAAAACGCCTACGCTCTCCCGAGTACTTGAATTTTTTTTCCACTACACGGGTTTGACAAAACTGTTTGGCTCCCCCATCATCTTACGCAGCGACTCAAAGCTGTAATCCGGTACCTTTAAAGGAAAAACTTATTTTGAAAATCCTGCTTATTGCCCCCCAGCCCTTTTATCAAGACCGAGGGACACCCATTGCCGTACGCCTCCTTGCTCAAACACTTGGCGAACAAGGGCATGACATACACCTCCTGGTTTTTCATGAGGGGGAGGAGATCTCTATGCCCAATGTAACTCTGCATCGGAGCTTTCCACTTCCTGGAATATCCAATATTATGCCAGGGCTGACTTGGAAAAAGATCTTCTGTGACTTCTTTCTCTTTCTCAAGTCTATCCAGCTCATTCGTACCCAGAAATTTGAGTTCATCCATGCCGTGGAAGAAGCGGTCTTTATGGCCGTTATAATAAAGAAATTTACTAAAATACCATATATTTACGACATGGACTCCTGCATGTCCCTGCAAGTTGTTGACAAATTTCCTCTTTTACGATGGCTACGAAGCGCAATGGAGTGGCTGGAGAAGAAAGCGGTGAGAAACAGCAGTGGCGTTATCGCTGTTTGTCAGGCACTTGCCGAGACGGCTCAAGGATTCGCACCGAACAAACTCGTTGCCAAGATTGAGGACATCACCTTGCTTACAAACAGTGAAGAGGGAGATGACTCTTTACGGGAGAGACTGGGAATTACAGGGTTGATCCTTATGTACATAGGAAATCTTGAAAAATATCAGGGAATTGATCTTTTAATAGAGAGCTTTCAAGAGGCCTTGAGCAAAAAAGCGAACCTCAATCTGGTCATCATTGGTGGCAGCAAAGAGGACATCCTTTTCTACCAACAACGAGCTGAGCAACTTGGAATAGGCAAAAATGTCTTTTTCTGTGGACAGCGCCCGGTTCATATGCTCGGCTATTACCTGGGCCAAGCCGATATCCTGGTTTCCCCCAGGACCCAAGGGAACAATACCCCCATGAAAATTTATTCCTATCTCGATTCCGGAAAACCCGTTCTCGCGACTCGACTCCCAACCCACACCCAGGTTTTAGATGACTCCATAGCCTTTCTGGTAGAGCCGGAGATACAAGAGATGGCAACCGGGATTGCTTTCCTTGCCGGGAACGCGTCTCGCTGCCATGAATTGGGCCTGAGCGCTAAAAAGCGAGTCATGAGGGAGTATTCCCTTTCTGCATTTAGAAGGAAAATAGCCTCGTTTTATAACAACCTCTCAAGTCAACTCACCAAGAATGGCGACAGGTGCAAGATGTTTGTCATAAGTTTCGAACTATCTGAATTGGAGTGCTTTACTGATCTTCTGTGGCTTCTCTAATCGAAAAACTGAAAGATTCCCCGCCAACTCAAGGGGCCAGAGGGATATTTCGCCACCCCCCCAGACCGGTAAACTCTCTGGCGGCAAAGCACCAAATCAGCACTTTTTTACCCTCTAAATAGCTTCCATCCTGTTTGGAACGCTGAAATAATTGAACACGGGCGGGAGTAACCCCAGAGCCACGAACTCCAAGGAGATCAACGGGAAAACCAAGCTGGGCTGAAATATGATCAAAAAGGCCAGCACCCGTGGCGTAGAGGTCGCCCCCGCTATTAAACACCAAGGTATGACTATCCCCCAACAAGATCACGGGGCTCTTCGGATCACTGGCAAGCGCCTGGCCGCTTTTTTTGTCCCGCACTATCACAAGGTCAATTTCCTCTACTAAATCCTGTTTTCCGGCCATTCGAGCAAGATCGCCGTTGATACTTATTTTCTGCGGAGAAAACCCAAATTCTCCTTTAGGGACAGTTGAATACCATTTTTCTTTTTTGACCATGTTGGTCGCAGCTTCGGCGAAAAGGGCCAGCCCTTGACCCGAAAAATGTGTGTCCGTTTGGCAGTAGACCTTGCTGCTATCACGGCTTTTCAAAAGATCAGGCAACAGATCAATGACCTGCACACCACTGGCCGACAGGAGCGCATAAAACTCTTTATATAAAGCCAGTTCTGCCGTTGCCGCTGCCCGGTCAATGCCATCAGCAATCTTGTCAGGATAGACCAACGCTTTAGGCGGAACCGGCATAAGATAGAGGGTTATCCCTTTATCTTTAAGCAATTGATTGTATTCGACAATGGCTGGAACAGGATCAGCGTACTCTTTGTTTTTCGATAGGGAAGCCGTTGCGGCATCCTTCCCCCAGAATTTGCCGGCGGCCAGGTGGGCCAGTTCTTCCTTCAGAAACAACCAGCCATCCACCCCGGACACCTCGGCACCCTTGCTCTTTGCCACCAAATCATTGCAGGCCTCCCGAAAAGAAGTACCGGCAAAAAGAGAGGTGGCCACAAGGGCGAGTGTACAAGTTATAATAAAAAATATCCGTCTATTCATTGGTTAATTCCCCCCAATTCGGTGATTCTAACTCTATCATCTCATCATCAAGCGAGCTCCGGCGATAACTGCCATACTCACCCTCAACCTCCTGCCAGGAGACCAGGGACAAAGATATCGTATCACCTGCACGCAAAGCAGACATCTCTGTCAACTGATTATCCCGCATCCCCCAACCATAAACCAGGGCTTGCCCTTTTTCCAGGGCCTTCCCCGCAACTTGCAGGTCAACAAGATGCAGGGTCAGAATATTATCTCTATAAGGCCCGCTCCCCGGCTCTGGAGATCGGGAGATCTCAGAAATCACCCCGGTGACCGCGATCTTTGCGCCAGGCGGTGTAACATGAAAAGCAGTACTGCCAGAGGGTTCCGCGAACGACAAGTCTATCAACTTCCAGTTTCCCTGGGAGAGTTCACGATCGGCAAATTGCCAGACGACCAGTTTTTTGGATGACAAGCGATCCCGACCTCGCCGCATCTCACCGGCCAGGATTTCTCGGCTAATGTACGCGCCACTGTCATTCCTGGCAAGCAAATCAAGGGGCCGTTGCAGCGAATAACTGAGATGTTCAGCAAATCCGGCGCCAGCTCCCCAGCCAAGACTATTGACGGAGTAAATATTGGTAAAAGAATCACCGAGCAACAAGATCTCGGCGTTACGGTACGGCTGCCAGAATTCCCGCTGGGGAGTTGTCACCTGTCGTATCTCAACCTTTTGCTCAGGATAACGCTGCACCGTATCAGGAAGAATCAACATTTTGCCAATATCACCAAGCCCTGCGATATGCTTCGGATGCAGTTGAAGAAGCGTAGTTTCCTCACCTACCACAGACAATGCCTTGATGTATGCCGCGACCCCTTCCGCCACGACCTGCATAGCCCCCGGCGTCCAGTGGGTGTCCGTGGCCAGAAAGGCCTCACCATGTTTTTCGGCATATTCGGCAAGCACGGATCGGGCATCAAAAAGATGTACTCCATTTTCCTCCATGAGCAGAGCAAATTGTGACCAGGAGCGATTCGCAAGAGGCCTTACGGGAGAACGGGAAGAAAGCCTTTCGGGATGAATGGAGCTTTTCGTCGGCACCGGTACCAAGAGTAACTCAATTCCCCGAGCCGCCAGCTGTTTTTTGAGGTCAACAATGGCCTTCACCGGATCAGGCTGTACCTTTTTTTCCCAAACAGCGCGGGGTTTAACTCGTGCCTGCAGCTGTTCAGGGCTCAAAAAAGGCTGGCCGACCAAAAAATCCACTCCCGGCCAATAATAGAGCCAGCCCTCATTCCCTATAATCACCTTATTATTGCCCTGCTCCAGGAATCGCGAAAAAATATATTGCAAGAGAGGAAGAAAAAATTTCTTTAAGAAGCTGTCCCCCTCCAAGGTACTTTCCAAATGATGCAGGTCTTGCAAAAGATCATTGTTTTTATTTTGGACTATCTGCGTAAAAGATTGAGTCCCTTTAATCCCTTTATCGCCGGACTGAAAAAACGATACAGGTTTTCTTCCACCATGATCCACAACGAACTGGCTCAAAGGTACCAGAAAAATAACCCCGACGAAAAAAAGAGACAGCGCTAGGGCTAAATACCTGCTGATGGCAGTATGCCCAATTTCAATCTTGGCAATCGCCTCTCTGCTCATTTTTTTTCCGGGCATATGCTTGTCCGCAACAGTTCCTTGCATGATCTTCTGTATCATTGATGACAAAATACCAGCTGCTTCTCTACAATCCCAATCTGTCCGTGACAGCAACGATGATGGGCCACTGATGCTCGGCATCCAAACTGGCAAAAAAAACTCTTTCCAGCAACGAAACCTAAAAATTGAAATAAATAAACGGGTTATATGACTGCATACTGAGTACCGCAACCGAGATTATCAACAACGACATTACAATTGCAACCTTGGCGATCCCCATATCTCTGGTCCAATCCCAGCTCTGCGGGGCCTTCCAGACGACCAGAGCGGCAATAGACATGGAGAGGAGGTAATACCGGGAATAGAGCAAACCATCCAACAAGAGAGAGGTCTTCGGAACATCCTCCAGGCCAAACATTGAGCCCAAGTAAATAAGCGCGCCGTTCAAGGTCTCGGCCCTGAAAAAAACCCAGGCAATGAGTACCAGGACAAATGTAACACCAACCCGGCAGGCCTTAGGCAGCATAAAATAGCAGGGTCTTCTGCCAAACAGTCGCTCACTGCCCAGCAGAACCCCATGCAGGCCACCCCAGATCACAAAGTTCCAGGACGCTCCATGCCACAGCCCGCCAAGAAGCATAACGATAGCCAGATTTCCCGCCGTCCGAATGTCGCCATGTCGGTTGCCACCCAGAGGGATATACAGATATTCACGCAACCAGGTAGATAATGAGATGTGCCAGCGCTGCCAAAACTCGGTTATTGATGCGGAAAGATAGGGAGAATTAAAATTCTTCGCGAAGACAAAGCCAAACATCAGTCCAAGACCGATCGCCATATCGGAATAGGCGCTAAAGTCAAAGTAGATCTGGAAGCTATAGGCGATAATACCATACCAGGCATCAATCCAGTACAGCGAACCGGCGGAAAAGGTGATATCGGCAAGCTTGCCGCAGGTGTTGGCCAGCAACACTTTCTTGGTCATCCCCAGACTAAAGAAGGCCACCCCCCGGGCAAACTTTTCCAGGGTATGGTCCCGCCCAATTAACTGATCGGCAATCTCCTGAAATCTGACAATCGGTCCGGCTACCAATTGCGGGAACATTGAAATATAACAGGCAAAGTTGATAAAGCTGCGCACATAAACGGCATCTCTCCTGTACACATCAACAACATAACTCATGGCCTGAAAGGTATAAAAACTGATCCCCAAGGGCAAAACAAATTTGACAACGGGGGCGGGATCAAAATTTTCAATCCCCAAAAACAGAAAAATCTGATTATAATTTTCCAGTGCAAAACCGGTGTATTTAAAGAAACAAAGCAACGACAGGTTGATAACTATGGCAATGGCCAAGGCGCCTTTCCTTCGACCGCGCTGATTTTCACGAGCCTGACCTATCACCACTCCACAGTAATAATTCATCAGGGTAGAGCCAAACATCAGCAGTGCAAAAAAGGGATTCGACCAACCATAAAAAATATAGCTAATCACCGTCAAGATGAGATTCTGCGCTTTTGCCGGAGTACAAAAATAGACGAGCAGGCTCAAGGGCAGAAAGTAAAAAAGAAAGATATGAGATGAAAAAACCATTGATTTTTATGTTGTCACATGAGCAATAGCTTTGTCGTTTATATGCAGAGTCTATGACCGTTGCCTTTACCAGCGCCTGATCTT
>DYNZ01000194.1 GCA_020720805.1 Leptospira biflexa
TGTATCTATTAATTGAAAACTATACCACCTTCCCGTTGAAAAGTATACCACTTATCGAAGTTAAACCAGTTGCTTTGCATAGACAACAGCAACACAAAAGCGATGATAAGCATGGATACAAAACAAGAGATTATCAGACGGTACTTTCGTGAGTTTGATACGATCCGGAAAATAGCGAGAGACTTACGGATCAACCGGATCACGGTAAAGAAGCACCTTACAGATTATTTACAGGCAAAACAGGGTACTTCCACGGGTACAGATGAGCAGGCTTTGCAAGATTACCTGAGTAGTCCACCCCGGTACGATACCAGTGGCAGGGGGCGACGCAAGCTGACCAAGGAGATCGAGAACGTGATCCTTGGGCAGTTGGAAGAGAACCGGCGCAAGCGACAGGAAGGCATGCGCAAACAGATCAAGCGCAAGATCGACATATGGGAGTATGTTTTAAGCCAGGGACAACAGATCGGCTATACAACCGTGTGTAATTATATCCGGGAGCAAGAACTACGGCAGTGTGAAGCTTTCATTAAGCAAATTTATCTACCGGGTGAGGAATGCGAGTTTGACTGGGCGGAGGTCAAGTTGGTTATTGCCGGAGTCCTCAGGCGGTTATACCTGGCAGTATTCACCTCAGCCTTCGGCAATTATCGTTATTCCCGGTTGTACAATCGACAGGACACATTGGCATTCCTGGAGTCCCACAATGATTTTTTTAAACATGTCGGAGGGGTTTACCAGGAGATGGTCTACGATAACATGCGGATAGCGATCAAGGATTTTGTGGGTCGCAGTGAGAAGACTCCCACCGATGCCCTGGTAAATCTTTCGGGCTGGTTTGGTTTTCGCTGGCGATTTTGCAATGTGCGTAGGGGTAATGAAAAGGGGCATGTGGAGCGCAGTGTGGAATATATTCGACGGAAGGCTTTCAGCCACCACGACAGCTTTGATACATTGGAGCAAGCCCAGGCGCATTTGCAAGGAACCAATGATCGTCTCAACGGATTGTGCAACAGTACAGGAAAAATAGCCAGGGAAGAACTGCAGAAAGAACAACCCAGTCTGGGGAAGTATCCCGGCGCCATGGAATGTTTTTTAACCCATGCTCTGAAAGTGGATAAATATGCCACAGTCTGTTTTGGCACCAACCGGTATTCCGTTGGGGATCATCTGGTCGGGCGCATGGTCGAGGTAAAAGTTTATGCCAACGAACTGAAGTTTTATTACAACCATTTGCTGATTTGCCGCCATGATCGCTGTTACGGTCAGCACCAGTGGATCATTCATATCGATCATTACCTCAAGACGCTTTCCAGAAAACCGGGTGCCTTACACGGCTCTGTGGCCCTTCACCAAGCTCCACAACCCATACAGACAGTGTATAGCCAATGGTTTATCCACCAGCCGAGGGATTTTATCGAACTGCTTGAGTTCTGTCGGCAACACCAGGTCCCCCACCAGCGGTTACTGGACACGGCACTTTACGTGAACTCCATATGCCCGGGCCAGGTAACCGGGGAAAAGATCACGGCCTTGCTGGGCAATCAAACTTCGCCTGTTTCCCATCTGCCACAGGATCACCTGGTCGATGAGATCGAGCATTTTGCCAACCGGCAACTGGAAGAAATTAACGGACTGATCAACATAAAGATGGAGACTGTTCTATGAGTACCCGGGAACTAAAACAGCAAATCGAACAGCTCTCCAAAGAACTGCGGCTTCCAACATTCCGGCGGGAGTTTTTCACGGTGGCCACCGAAGCTGCCAAAGAAAAACTTTCCTATGAGGACTATCTTTTACGGCTGATGGAGCAGGAATATGCCGCCCGTATTGAGAACCGTCGCAAGGCTCAACTGCGCCAGGCAGGCTTTGTCCAATACAAATACCTGCACGACCTTAACCGGGAAGATCTTCCTGAAGATGCAGCCTCTAAGCTGGGTGTGCTGGAACGGCTGGATTTTATCAACTCCGGTCAGAATATTATCCTGTCAGGTAATCCCGGCACCGGGAAAACACATTTGGCTACTGCACTGGGTATACTGGCCTGTCAGCAAGGGTACAAAGTGTTGTTCACTACCGTCCCGCGCTTGCTGACCCAGATCCGGGAAAGCCGCTCTCAAAAACTGCTGCGTACTCTTGAAAACCGGTTCGAAAAGTTCGACCTGGTGATCTGCGATGAGTTTGGATATATCTCCTTCGACAAAGAAGGGGCAGAACTGTTGTTCAGCCACCTGTCGTTACGTTGCGGACGCAAATCCACTATCATTACCACCAACCTGTCGTTTGACCGGTGGAAGGAGATCTTTGGCGATCCGGTCCTGACGGCGGCCATGGTCGATCGCCTGACCCACCGCGCCTATATCGTCAATATGAACGGGCAATCCTTCAGGGTAAAAGAAACCAGGCAAATGATGGAAAAATGATGAATCAAACCCAGAGTTATCAACATATTAACAGCTATGAACAAAGAGAAAAAAGAAGCAAAAAAGAGAAAAAGCTTGATCCGAGGATAACTCTTCGAGTTATCTCCCGTCTCAAGCTTAACAAATAACAGTTCTTTTATTTATTATTTTTGTTAAGTGGTGTTCTTTCCCAACTGAAATACTGGTATACTTTTCAATTAATACATACAAA
>DYNZ01000195.1 GCA_020720805.1 Leptospira biflexa
AAACCGCTCAGCAATCCCCTGGCTAAAACAGACCAGGGAACGGAAAATTATATTGAACTAAACCGCTTCGCGGTATGACTGCGAACAGACCGCTTCGGAAAGCCGATTCAGGTTATCCTCTATCTCCTCTTTTTTTCTCAAAAGCTCATTATCCTTAATCCTTATTTATTGTGATATCCTCTTGGGTTATCCTGTCGATATTGACAGTAACCCATTAATACTTTTAAACCCAGGAGGATAATTATGACCTATTTACGTCAACGCATGATAGAGGACATGCAAATTCGTAACCTCTCTCTCAACACCCAAAAGAGATATCTGGATCATGTGGCTGCTTTTGCCAAATATTTTAAAAAATCACCGGAATATCTCGGACTTGATGAAATTCGCGTCTATCAACTTCATCTTGTCCAAATAAGGCGGCTATCTTCCAGCTCCATCAATATTGCGGTATGCGCTTTACGCTTTCTCTATCGCATCACCTTGCGCCGTGATTGGCATGTTGAAAGGATTGTGTTGGCCCGTCGCGAGCAGAAACTCCCCATTGTGCTCAGTGCCCACGAAGTGGTCAAATTTTTCCATGCCATTGACAGTATAAAGTACCGCGCCATTCTGATGACGGCTTATGCTGCCGGCTTACGTATTTCAGAAGTTCTGGGGCTTAAGTTTGCCGATATCGACAGTAGTCGTATGACCATAAGAGTCGCGCAGGGAAAGGGGAAAAAAGACCGCTATGTCATGCTCTCCCCCAAGCTGCTGGCGATTTTGCGGACCTATTGGAAAATCGCCCGTCCTTCTGTTTGGCTCTTCCCTGGCCAAGACCAGACTCAACCTCTATCTCCGAGTACTGTCCGCCAAGTTTGCCAATGGGCCTACCGCGCCGCTGGCCTGAAAAAAAAGGTAACCCCCCACACCCTCCGCCATAGTTTTGCCACCCACCTCCTGGAAGCAGGCACTGATCTCAGGACTATTCAAGTTCTGTTAGGTCATAAGAGCCCTGTTGCCACCGCACGCTATACCCATATAGCCATAACCAATATATCAAAGACCTCCAGCCCCCTCGATTCCTTGCCTGACCTGTAGGTTTTGCCACCATCATGGACAGGCCCTCTCTCGAGGTTGCCGATGTCTTTCGCGCCCATGGAGAGACGTATCGGCAACAATACGCTGGCTCCATGTCACCCGAACAATGGCGGGTAATGCGGGCCATCGAGATCTGCCGGACTGCCGCCCTGGGTGGGCATGTGCAGCAATGTGATCACTGCGACCACCAGGTTATCTCCTATAATTCTTGCCGAAACCGCCACTGTCCTAAGTGTCAATCCCTGGATAAGGCCAAGTGGCTGCAAGCTCGCCAAGCCGAAATCTTGCCGGTGAATTACTTCCATGTGGTCTTTACCTTACCCGATCTTTTAGCGCCTCTTGCCCTGCAGAATAAACGGGTAATATATAATCTTCTTTTCCATGCCGCTTCTCAAACCCTGCTTACCATCGCCTCAGATAATAAACACCTGGGCGCCGAGATAGGTTTCCTGGCAGTGCTCCATACCTGGGGCCAAAATCTCAGGCATCATCCCCACCTGCATTGCCTCGTCCCCGGTGGTGGCTTATCTGCAGATATGAAAAAATGGATCCCTTGCCGATCACGATTCTTCCTATCAGTCCGGGTTTTATCACAGCTTTTCCGTCGTCTTTTCCTTGCCTTGCTACAACAACTATATGATCAAGGTAAGCTGTCATTTCAGGGTAGCATTGGACATTTATCCAGCCCACAAAATTTCAAGAAATTCATACTTTCCTGCCGTAAGAAGGAATGGGTGGTTTATGCCAAACCGCCTTTCGGTAAACCAGAACAAGTTCTCGATTATCTCGGTCGTTATGCTTACCGCGTCGCCATTACCAATAACCGTTTATTATCCCTGCGAGAGGGCAAGGTCTCGTTTCATTGGAAAGATTATCGGCACAATAATGCCATCAAAATTATGACCCTGGAGGCTCATGAATTTATTCGCCGTTTTCTTTTGCACGTCCTCCCCAATGGTTTTAGGCGCATCCGTTATTATGGATTTTTGGCTAATCGTCATCGCGCTGCCAAAATCCATCTCTGTCGTCAACTCCTTGGACAACCGGAAAAATCAACCCACATCACAACTGCTCCAGAGAACGAACCGATATCTTTTTTGGATAATCTAAACAGCGAAGATTTATTCATTTGCCCTGTTTGTCATAAAGGCCGAATGGTAAGGATTCAATCCTTATCGCCTTGGCCTAATTTCCGCACACGTCCACCACCTCGCCATGGGGGTCGTTAAAATATTTTGGATTATCAAGATGGTTATGAGTCGATAATACTTCCCTACAGGAAGACAGGATCAGTATGGCCAATTATCTGAACTTATCTACAAATCGAGCCAATGTTCCAACCGTTATGCTCGATTTTTCTGCAATTAACTATCTAAAAAGGCTCCAAACCGTATATCGAGGTCCTGCCTCTCCCCCAAAATTCCCTGATTCCTAAAAATATTCTCATTCAATCCCCATAGGCATCCTACCTGCGGTTAAGTTCAATGGATTCTTTCGGAAATGCTTGCTCGCAGGCTCGCAAGACTTCCGAAAGAATCTTATTCATTG
>DYNZ01000071.1 GCA_020720805.1 Leptospira biflexa
CAATGGACTTTGTGCCAAAAGGACGTTGGTATACTGCGAAGAAAGTGCTTTTCGCGCTTTCCTGTGCTTCGATATCCAAATGGTCGATTGTATCGCTTGCGCAAAATTCGACCTGTTCTCGATCTTCAACAAGGAAACCACGCTCTATGCATAAGCGTCTGCTACATTTCTGGAAGATGGGAAGACGGTTTACCGACAATCCCCCATTTAAGCTGCGCCTTGCAGCCGTTATCGCCTTGTTGCCAGCGACTATCCTGGTATGGCTCTATGGCTACTACTTTCTACGCACCCAGCACCCCCTGCAGGGAAACATTCAGGTGCAGGGTTTGCCTGCAACCGCAAAGGGGCTTTCCATCTATTGGGACAACCGCCAGATTCCAGCCATTCAAGCAAACAATCTTCGTGAGGGAATGTTTGCTCTTGGCTTTGTCCATGCCCGCGAGAGAATCTGGCAGATGGAGCTTCTGCGTCTTAGCGCAAGGGGCAATCTTTCCCTGCTCTTTGGAAAAACAATGCTCAGCTATGATCAGTTTTTGCAAACAATTGGTTTCGGGCACCGCTCTTTGCGCATCTATAACGAGCTGCCGGCGCAGCAGCAACAGCTTCTGCTGCAATATAGCGCTGGGATCAACGCATACCTCAAAAAGTATAGTCACTCCCTGAGTCCGGAGTTCGCATTGCTAAGCTATCGTCCCCGGGAATGGCGCCCAGCAGACAGTGTGGCAATCTATAAATTTCTGCAATGGCAGTGGAGCAATGATCTCAAGGATCGAATTATTTTACAAAAACTTGTCAACAGCAAAGAGAAAAAACCGGCTAAACACATACTCCGTGATCTTCTTATAGGGGCTCTTGGCTATAGCAGCCAGAGCGAACCTTTACCAACAATCTTTCCTCAAGGAAATTTTTTACTGCTCCAGCAGAACAACAAAAAAGAGATGGCCATTCTCTCCACCTTAGACCAGATTCGGCAAGAGCCAGGTCAATATTTTCTGGCAGGGATCTCCCTTCCCAACACCCAGTTTCAGGGCATCACTGTCCCTGGTGTGCCTCTGTTTTTTCATGGCCGCTCCCCCCAGATCGCCTGGTTCGGATTACCCTGGCGTTCGCGCACCAGCGATAGTCAGAGTCCGTTTAGCCCCCTGCGCTTAGTTCCCGTGCAGGAAAACAGCTCTACCGAGAGCTATCGCCTGACAGCTCAAGAGCCCTGGCAGAAAATCCGCAAACGTAACGTTCAACTGTTATGCCGATCCAGCGACGGCCTGAGCGCAAGTAGTCCCCTGCTCTCTTTTACCGTGAAGGAGAGCAGCCACGGAGTTTTTATTCAAGCCGCCTACAATGGCCTTGGCGAACGCATCCGCTTAGAACATCCCTATCTCCTGGATTGGCGCCCCCTGGCTACGGGCAGCGATTTTTCTTTCTACCTAGACCTGCTCGAGCAAACGAAAAGGATAGATGCTGATCAAATGCAACGGAGTTTTTCCCAGGCGCCAATGCTTTTGCTTATCCGCACAGAATTAGGCGAGTACATCACCACTTTAAAAGGGAAACAAAAATTTTTTTCACAAAAGGATGAGGAGAAAAATTCCACCATCGGTCAGGTTGTTGGAGAGTTAAAGGCTGTCTCGCTCCACCATTTGAGCGTGGATCGCACAGCCAAGCAAAAGAAAAAATTATTTGCATTATCACCGGATTGGTGGCCAGAGCAATTTCGAATCTTGAGCCGTTACGCAGCCTCAGCCAATGTAGACAACACCGCTTTTGCGCTTCTCCAGGATGACTACGCACCGCTGGATCAACAGTTCAGCCGAACCATCGCAGCGTTGATCCAGAAAAGCTCCCTGAGCCTGGAATCATTGGAGAAGCCTAAGCAGGATGCCCTCACCCAGTATGCTCTTCGTGAATCGCCATCATTTGCCAGCCAGCTCAAACTATTGGAAAATTGGGACGGCCGCTACCAGAGCGACTCTGCGGGGGCACTCTTATTCCAGCGTATTCGTATTGCTTTGCTGCGCAATGTGCTTTACGACGAAATTGGCGAAAGCCTAACTGACGAACTTTTTTCGCTTCCCTTCTATGGATTTCATCTTTTCCAGAAAATATTTCTCTTCGGGCTTGAAAATCCAGATCATCCGCTTTTTGATATCAAACGAAGCAAGAGAAAGAAAGAAAATTTTTATGACATTCTCCGCTTAAGTTTCTATGATGCTATTTTCACACTGCAAAAACATGTTAGTGTGCATATTAAGGATTGGAGCCTGGGCAAAATGCACAGGGTTTCTTTGCGACATCCCCTGGCCAATGATCCTGTTTGGAGGCTATTTACAGGGAAGGAAAACCTGGAGTTATCCGGAGGATGGCACCCTTTTTTGACGGCGCTGGCGTTGCCGTTTGACCGCGAAGAGGTACGCTTAGTGGCCGGATTGAAACTCCTGTTTCGGGATGGCAAGGCGCCGCTTTTGGTATCCACCTATAGCAGTCAATCCGGCCACCCCAATTCATTCCAGTATCGCACTCTTCATCGCCTCTGGAGTAAAAATCAGTTTTTTGAATGGCCCTTTTTTCAGAAGAACCAACAGCACCTCTATCCAAACCACCTGAGACTACAAGGCGAATAATGATTACAGGCCGAGCGCCTGGCGCAGATCCTGTTCCAGTCGGCTCTCGCGCGGCATCCCAACGTACATCTGCACAACCCGACCTTCCCGATCCAGAATATATGTCGTCGGTAGTCCCTGAACCCGGTATTGGGCTGCCAGGGCATTGTTCCCTAACAGATTCGGATAGGTGATGCCGAGTTCGCGCATAAAAGTTGCGGCGATCTGGGCGCTTTTGTCCATCGAGATGCCGATAATCACAAACCCTTTATCCTTCCATTTTTTATAGTAGGCGTGAAATATGGGAATCTCCGCGCGGCAGGGCGGACACCATGTAGCCCAAAAGTTCAGAAGAACAACCTTGCCCTGGAAGGAGGAGAGGCTCAGCTCTTTTCCTTCCAGGGTTTTTAGGGTAAAATCGGGAGCCTTCGGAGCCTGTGAATGTTTTTTCTCCCCGGACTCAGCCTTCTCCGGCTTTCCGGAGGGCGAGCAGGAGATTGCCAGAATCCCCACAATAAAAAGAGCTGTGATTCCCGTTAGAACACGGCGAACTCTCCTGCGATTCATGCTATCTCCTTATTTTTTACGAGCGATCCATCCCATCATGGAGCGCAGCTTCTGACCAACTTTTTCAATCTGATGCTCTTTATCCTTTTCGAGCAGGCGGTTGTAGTTGGGACGGCCATTTCTGGTCTCCTCTACCCACTCCTTCGCAAACTTGCCGCCCTTATCCTTCTGGATCTCATCCAGCACACGGCGCATCTCTGCCTTGCTCTGGTCGCTGACAACGCGCGGTCCGCGGGTAATATCTCCATACTTGGCCGTATCTGAGATGGAAAAACGCATATTGGCAATACCGCCCTCATAGATTAGATCTGTGATCAGCTTGACCTCATGAAGGCACTCAAAATAGGCGATCTCTGGCTGGTATCCGGCCTCAACCAGGGTCTCAAAGCCGTTTTTAATCAAGCTGGTCAAACCGCCGCAAAGAACTGCCTGCTCGCCGAACAGGTCAGTCTCGGTCTCCTCCTGGAAGGTGGTTTCGATAATGCCTGCGCGGCCGCCGCCAACTGCCATAGCATGAGCCAGGGCGCGAGCCTTGCCTTCACCAGTGGCATCCTGAGCAACAGCAATCAGAGCCGGAACTCCACCACCCTCGGTATATACCCGGCGAACCAGATGGCCAGGGCCTTTGGGCGCTACCATGTAGACGTCCACATTGGCAGGAGCCTTGATAAGATCATAATGAATATTAAAGCCGTGAGAAAATACCAGGGCATCTCCAGGCTTTAAGCTATCCTTTACCTCTTTCTCGTAAACATCAGCCTGGGAGGTGTCAGGAATGAGAAACTGAATAATATCCGCCTTTTGGGCCGCTTCCTTCACCGTATAAACTTGAAAGCCGTCCTCCTTAGCCTGCTCCCAAGATGGAGAACCCTGGTATAGGCCGATGATGACATTCAGACCGGAGTCCTTCATATTTTGAGCCTGTCCATGCCCCTGCGAGCCATATCCGATAACAGCAATTGTTTTTCCCTGCAGTTTCCGCAGATCGCAATCCTTATCATAAAAAATATTCGCCATCGTGTTCTCCCTCGTCCGATCCTGATTTATAAAAAAAAAGTGTAGTCATGTTTATCCCTGTCGGGAATGGTGTCTGCCAGGCTGCAAGCCGGCAAGGTATCCAACTGATTCCTTCAGGATAACCTATCTGTTTACCCTCTATGAAGAAGATGCAAGCTTGAAAAGGTAAAGGATAGTGGCAAGTATTAATTTTCATATCTATTTCCCGGCAGGAGAAAATGGATCAGTACTCATCCTACAATTGGCTATTGCTATGCCAGAGCCTTTATCACCCCTATCAGAATAGCTTTATCCTGAATCATCTTTTTCATGATGAGATGGACAATAGGCTGGCGGCCATTGATAGTATCCAGGCCAACCAGATTCAATCCATGCAGAGGCATCTTTACAATCTCTATATCCAGTCTGACTCGGACGTAGAGAAGGTAAAAATTTTACAGGCATTTCAGGTCATCGGCGACCGCCAGATAGCGATGAAATTTTTTTCAGATCTGCCTGCTATCAAGGACAATAATCTACGTTCGGAAATATTAAATTTTCTGGTACGCTTTCCGGATATCAACAAACTGGATGAGGTTGTAGCCGGCCACGCCTTTTCAGAAGAAGAGAACAGGCTTAAATTTTCCGCTATTTTCAATCTGGCCGCGCTTGGCAAATATACCGAACTGCTGAGGTTTCTGGATCAGCAAAAAAATGACAGAGAGACCTTTACAGCCTGGATGGCCATTTCCGCGCATCTGCAGGATCTCAGAGAGAAAAAAGAAGAGACCACTCTGGACGAAGAACGCCTTAGCCGCATCGTCAAATCCGAAAATTTACTTAAAAAAATTATCCTCAATCGAAGTAAGGATTATGTCAACTACTCCAGAGAATCGCAATTCGCCTATCTGAACGCCTACATCGAATGCGGGGAACGGGGCATTACCGCAATCACGCGCAATGTGCTACAGCAATATGACCCTGAAGACAAGGCCTACATGCTGGAAATTCTTGATGTCAAGCTACAGCAGATCGGCGAGAAGGACAAGCTCCTGCTCCAGCTATTAGGGTTGCGCATCAATGAGAGCGCGCTTCGGGAACGGATAACGGGAATCTTCCGAGGTGCCGTCGAAAAAAACCTACTGAATAAAAAGGAAAAATCCGGGGTTTTTGAGTATATTCAAAAATTTTTTTCTGTACAGATTGACGAGTACCAGACCTACTTCCGCAATGACGTGCAGGCAGCCACACCCAAAGACCGCCTGCGCAGTTTTCTTTTTCGCTACGGCAGCAGGGATCTGCAAAAGAAGATCCTTTTCTACATGGAACACCATTCAGGAAATCAAACCCTGCTGCGCGACATAGTCCAGAATTTTTATCAAATATCCCATCGCATTCCTGCAGAAGAGCTGAAATATTTTCTGGTGCATATCCATGCCAAACAACCTTCTATTCGCAAGCGCATCATATTGGAATTACAATCGGTCAATTTTGATAAGGTGTGGCTGCGCCATCAAATCCTGCTACTTTTAAGCGTCATTGCCCAGCTTGAAATCTCCGGCATGTCCGACAAAATTCTCCGACTCTACAAATTGTCTCAGGAAACGCAGGATCGGGATCTGCTGATCGACGCCATCAAAGCACTTAGCCGACTGCGGGTCAGCGCAATCTATACAGATATAAAAAATTTTTTAGCAGGAAACAGTTTTGGCCTTAGCCAGCGCGAACTTCTTCTGCTTCTGGGACATTCCACGGATGTACGGGCGGCGAAGATTTTGCTCGATCTGCTGCAGGCGCGTCAACTGGCATCGGCGAATATGGCGCTTGCGGTCGATATCCTTGGGGAGATTAGCCAGGCGGGGGATAATGCTGTATTAACCATGCTTGATTCTCTATTTGAGCTGCCCGATCTGCAAGCCGAGGTGATGAAAGCCTGAGGGCGCGTCGGACATATCCAAACCATGCAGCAATTGGCGCAGCTTCTGATCGAAAAAAAAATGACTCAGCGCGAAACGATGATCGTTGACGCCATACTCTCTATTGCGGAGCGCTATGCTGCGCATCCGGAGCTTATCACGGATCAAATGTATAAGGTGTTTACAGTTGTCGCAAACCAGGAAAAAATCAAAATTCTCCTTTTTTTATTAATCATCAAAGATGATTACGCGGCAAAAATATTTCTTAAATTTGTAGCTAAAATGAGCCGCGATGAACTTCTGTTTTTAATTTCCAAAATCTTTCCGCTTTTGGAAGAGAGGTCGGACTCTGAAAAATTGATCCTGACCCCCTACATACAGACCATGATTCCCGTTTGCATCACAGCTAACCTTGCCTCTGCCATGAATAAACTTGTGTCACTATTACCCCAGGTGAGCCGGCGCAAGATTGCGTTGAGTCTGCAGCAGTATATCGAAAAATTATTACCTGAAAATCTCTTACAAACGGAACAGAGCGAGAGCATCATTCACAGACTTTCCGAAAAGGAAAAATTTATCCAGCACTGGGAGCACCAAGAAGAGCTTACCCTCTTTTTTTCTGATATAGTCGGTTACACAAAAAAGAGCAGCGAACTCTCGCTTCTAGAGATTATGGATCTCATCAAAGAGTACGAAAATATCTGTTTACCTGTTATACACTCCCATGGCGGCCGCGTTGTGAAAAAAATGGGGGATGGGTTGATGGTCTCTTTTGAAGACCCACTGGCGGCAGTACGCTCTGCACTGACAATCCAGGCTGAGCTGCAGAAGATGAACCAATATCGAATTGGCCATCGTAAAATTATCATCCGGATCGGCTTGAACAGCGGAACCGTTTTCCGTAAGGAGAATGACCTGTTCGGCGACACGGTCAATGTGGCTGCACGCATGGAAAGTGCGGCACTGCCAGGTAGCGTACTGATCACCTCGGAAACATTCAGCCGCATACAGGACTCCATATTTTGCGCTAAACTGCCTCCTGTTCAGGTGAAAGGGAAGGATGAACCGATCCAGGTCTATAGACCCATTCAGGAAAAATCATCGCTGCAGGATGCGGACTTAAAGCAGTGGCTTAGCAGCGAGAGCGATACTGTGGTGGAGTCTCTCTCTTCTTATAATCAGAAACAGGTGACGTATGAGGATCTGACACAGCTGCAAATCTCAGAAAAAATTTCTTACCTGGAAAAAGTCCTCTCCAATCAAGAGGAGTGGAACGCCGAGCGAGCCCACTTCGCGCTGGAGCAGCTTAGTTCTATACTCCTGAGCGCGCGCAAATGGAGCCAGGAGACACTCGATCAAGACCTGCGCGATATTTTGGAGCGCAGCTTAGCGCTGGCTAAAAAACTTTTTTGACATCAGATTTTTTCTATCTTTCTAATTTTTTAACGGTTGCGAGCCACATAGAAAACATAACCAAAAAACTCGCTGTATTTCTGGAATAGCTCCATCTCCCTGCTCTCCCTGGCTACAATCTCCTCTACCATCTGGCTCGTGTATTTTTTTTGGATCTGCCGAATCCGTTTTTTTAAAGGTTGATAATAGTTCGTTGTCCAACAAACCTCATCCAGCGCAAAGGATGCCAGATAGCGGTACCCGCTCCTCTCCAGAGTTCGAATATTTCTTGATACAGAGCTGATGCCCGGATATTCCCTCTGCCAGTGCTGTTGAATCTCCTCCGGTCGTTTTTCGGTCAGCCAGGAGATCTCTGTAACAGCCACGCAACCTGTTTCCTTCAGCCCCTTTTTCCAAAGTCGCAGACCCCGGCCAAAACCAACATTATAAATAGCACCCTCGGACCAGATCAGATCGTATTTTTTTTCGAAAAATTTTTTTTCATCCATGGAACCAATGGTAGTTTTCACGCGATCCTGCAAACCTTTTTTGACAATTTTTTTTTGGAGCCGGTTGACGAATGGTTCATGCAGATCCACGGCTGTGATCGAGCCGTCGCAGCGGTCAGCCAGGGTTAGTGTCTGAGCCCCGGTTCCGCAGCCCAAATCAAGAATCTCCATACCGGATTGATTTGCCAATCCAGTAAAAGCCAATGCCCGCAATGTCGCCTCGTCACTACCTGGCCCCAACCTGGTGTTGTGCTGGTGCAATTCGATGAGAAGATCCAATTCATTCATTCCCAAAATATCCCCAAATTTTCATAAAAAAATAATAATCAAGGAGTAAGTTACCATCGTAGTATCTCAAAGCAACTATAGGATGAAGGCGACCTATGTCAAACATTGTCAGCGATCTACCCCCCATACCCATAATTCAGGATGAAAAGGTGGTTTTTTCGGCCATAGAAGTAGGCCGATGCCAGCGCAAGGCGATTTCTCCTGTGCCAGAATCAATGCCAATGCGGGATTTGAATGATTTTTTCCAGGAAAACCTCCATGTGGACTCTGTGCCTGTTTGCCAAAGTGATAATCCAGATAAAATTGTTGGCTATATCCTCCAGGAGAAGTTTATGGCCTTTTTAGGACAGTCGCCATACCACCGCGATATCTACCTGAGACCCAACTATACCATTAAAACAGTTATGGATAATGACGTCGTGGTGCTAGATAGCCACCTAACCCTCATGGAGGCCTCCCTGATTCTGATGCGGCGCAGTCCGGAAAAGGTGTATGATCCCTTTGTGGTTGTTCATAAGGGGAAATATCTTGGTATCAGCACAGTACGATCTGTCATGGATGGCCTCAATCAATTCAGCACTCACAATCTCAAATCGTGTGAAAGCGCGCAAAAGGCTGTACTCCATCAACCAGACGAGGTTGACTATGAAAAATTAAATCTGCATTTTATTCTGGAAGAGCTCAACGGACTGGGAGGCGATCTTGTTTTTCACCAGCGCTTACAGCAAAGCGATTATCTGATCACAATCATGGATGTCAGCGGCAAGGGTCTCAGAGCCTCCAACATGGTAATGACCATTCAATCCGCTCTTATCACAGCCTTTGAGATGTTTCCCATGGTTCAAAACGGACAAGAGAACCATCGAAAAATATTGAGTCAACTGATCAACCGATTGAATCGCCTGATCGCGGAAAACACCCCCTTTGATATGTATGCCACTGCGGCTTTCTTCCTGGTGGATACAGCAAGCGGCAGTCTGGATTACTTTGATTATGGTCATACGCCGGTCTATCTAATTCGCGAAGGGAAGGTATTCAAGATTCCTATGCGTCCCTCCAAAGACAGTACCGGAATCCCCTTTTTTGGTATCGATCCCGAGCTCACCATTCTGCCTGCACGGGTTCGTATCCAGCCTGGGGATAAGATCTTCAGCTACACAGATGGCCTCGAGGAGGCCAGAAACGTAGCAGGCGAAGAGTTTGGAGATGAGCGTATCATAGAGACTTTGCGCCAGTGCGCCGAGTTACGCCCCAGGGAGGTTACGACCCATATCAAACAGACCCTGGAGGACTTTCGTCTGGGCAATAGGGTTCTTGATGACCTTACCCTTCTTTGTTTTGAAATTCGATGAAAAAAGGGTAGAAAAAACCGGCCTGTTCCTCTTTTCGTAACGAAAACAGCGTTACGTGAAAGAGAGATATGAAAGCGATTTCACACCCGGAGGCCACGTTTCGCACCATTGTTCCCGTGGACCTCTCCGAGATAAAAATTACAAAAAAGCAGCCAACCGTATGGCTCGGCTCCTGCTTTGCAGACTTAATGGGTTCGCGACTGGTTGCGGGCCGATGTGATGCGCTTGTTAATCCTGGAGGGATACTATACGACCCCATCTCCCTGGCCAATTTGGTAAACCTAGCCCTGCATGACCGGCAGGTCTGCAAGGAGGATTTTCTCAACTTCCAGGGTCTATGGCATAGCTTTCGATTTCACGGCGACCTGTCTCATGCCAGTCTGGAGCAGGCCATCGAAAAGGCGAATCAGCGGCTGCTTGCCTTAAAAAGATATCTAACGAGCGCCTCCCACCTCTTTCTCACCCTGGGAACAGCCATCGTTTTTGAATTTGGCGGAGAGATTGTGGCCAACTGCCATAAATTACCTGCGCGTGATTTCACCACCCGTACCCTTGAGATCAATGAAATTGTCGCCAGCCTGGACCAGTTATTGAACGCTCTACTAACGGCAAATCCGAAGTTGCGCGTGGTTGCCACTGTCAGTCCCGTACGCCATTGGCGCAACGGCGCCATTGCCAACCAACACAGCAAGGCCCTGCTGCTTGTTGCCCTCCATACCCTGCGCCAGAGCAATACAGCCCTCTCCTATTTTCCCGCCTATGAGATCATGATGGACGAGCTGCGCGATTACAGATTTTATACAGAGGATATGCTGCATCCTAGTAGCGTAGCAGCCGATTATATCTGGACCCGGTTGGAGCAGGCCTATCTCGATAGCCACTGCAGCGAAATTCTCCGCATATCCGGCCAGATCTCCAGGGCAAAAAACCACAGGATTCTCAATCCAGGCACACCAGCTCATCTACAGTTTCTACAGGATCAGATCAAAAAAATAGAGGGCTATCGCAGCAGCCATCCCAATGTAGATTGGTCTGATGATCTGGACTATTTTGCCGGCGAATGGCAACGATGGAGCCATGTCCAAGAAAATAATCGACCCTAAAATGCGATAATTGTTGACTCCCCCTTCGCAGAACAAACAAGGTCAAACAAAATGAGACGCGTTTGTCTGACTGCCTGGCTCTAATGGGCAGGAATTGAAAAAGGTGGAACTGGATTGGTATGCTGCTGACTTGTCTTGACCTTGAGGGTGTTCTAATACCGGAAATCTGGATTGCTCTGGCTGAAAAAACAGCCATACCTGAGCTACGTTTGACAACGCGGGATATCAAGGATTACCATGAGCTCATGAGAAAACGGTTGCAGATTCTTGACCGCCACTCCCTGCGCATCCAGGATATCCAGAGTGTCATCAACACCCTTGAGCCCATGGATGGAGCCCTGAGTTTTCTACAATGGCTGCGCGAACAGGGGCAGGTAATTATCCTGTCGGATACCTTTACTGAATTTGCCATGCCTATGATGCGCAAGCTGGGCATGCCTACACTTTTTTGCCACTCCTTGGAGATTGACAAAGAGGGCCGAATCGCCAACTACCATCTGCGGATGGAGAACCATAAGGCAGAATCGGTTCTCCGCTTTCGCCAGTTGAATTTTTATACCATTGCCGCTGGGGACTCCTACAACGATATTGCGATGCTGCAGTCAGCCCACGAAGGTATCCTATTTAAGGCTCCCCAGGCTATTCAGGCTGAATTCCCGCAATTTCCCGCGGTATCCCAATATCTGGATTTGCAAGAAGAGATCGCCAAAAGAGCTGCTCGCTATAAATCATAACGGAGCGCTCTAACCCCGTATTACAATATAGACAAGATAGACTATGAAGATAACCAGAAAAAGGGCCCCCTCCTTGCGGTTCAGTCGGTTTTTTTTACCGACAAACATAAATAAAAAGAGGAGCAGAGAGGCTGTTATCAGAACATAGAGATCCTCATTGATCCTGGAGTCATACGCCGCAGGATGAATTGTGGCGCTAACACCCAGAATCAGGAAAATGTTAAAGATATTCGATCCAACCACATTTCCCACCGCAATATCGTTTTTACCGCGGTAGGAGGCCACAGCTGAGGTGGCCAATTCTGGTAGCGATGTTCCGGCTGCCACAATGGTCAAACCAATCAATTTTTCGGATACCCCCCAATGCTTGGCTATGGCGACAGAGTTGGTGACCACTATGTCCCCTCCCCAGACTAGCGCGGCCAGACCGCCAAAAATAAAAAGAAGCGATTTTCCAAGAGAATAGGTAACCATCTCCTCAGGAGAGGGTGCTTTGTTCCGGGAAATGGCAAAAACATAAGCCAGAAACATAAGGAAGAAGGCCAGGAGAACCAAACCATCGCTTCTGGAAAGGACATTCTGGGAAAAACCATCCACCAAAATATCATTGGTCATGATAAAGAGGATCAATGCGCCTAACAGACCAAAGGGAATTTCGCGCCAGGTTGTTCCCCTGGTGACGGACAAGGGTGTAATAACCGCAGACACCCCAAGTACGACCAGGATGTTGAAGAGGTTACTACCGATTACATTACCAAAGACAAGCCCGCTGGACCCTTCTGCGGCAGAGATGATATTAACCACAAGCTCTGGCGCGGAGGTACCAAACGAAACAATGGTCAAACCAATGACCAATTCAGAGATATTAAAGCGTCGAGCCAAGGCCGAGGATCCATTAACCAGAATATCCGCCCCTTTGATTAAAAGGGCAAAGCCAAAGATGAGAAACAGAAAACTGATTGCGATTTCCATAAAATTCCTATAGGATGTTTATAAATGTAAATTGCCTGACGGCCAAATGAGAGCTGAATACGATTTTCGCTTTTTCTTGACGAATGAAACGATTTCTTGGCAGGTGAGTCATGCTGAAAACAGACCAAGATTGTATCTATATAGAGATAATATAAGGAGAATCCCGTGATCGGACAGAGAAAAATTCTATTATCGGAGAGAGATTTACCCAAAAAATGGTATAATATCATGCATGACCTGCCAAAACCGGTGGCGCCGCCTCTGCACCCTGGAACCAAACAGCCAGCAGGACCGGACGATCTGAAGCCGATTTTTCCCATGGGATTGATTGAGCAGGAAGTTACCACTTCGGAATATATTGATATTCCGGAAGAGGTTCTCGATGCCTACTCTCTATGGCGGCCAACACCGCTGCATCGCGCCTACGGCCTGGAGAAGGCGCTGGGCACACCCGCGAAAATCTATTATAAAAATGAGAGCGTTTCCCCTGCGGGCAGCCATAAACCCAACACCGCGGTAGCTCAGGCCTACTACAACCGCCGGGAAGGGGTTAAGCGCCTGGCCACAGAGACTGGCGCCGGCCAATGGGGTAGCGCCCTCGCCTTTGCCTCCTCTCTTTTTGGTATTGAGGTGCAGGTCTATATGGTGCGCGTTAGCTATGATCAGAAACCCTATCGTAAATTTTTGATGCAGAGCTGGGGAGCAGATTGTGTGGCCTCTCCCAGCAATCTGACCAATACAGGCCGAGCCGCACTACAGGCCAATCCCGACAATCCTGGTTCCCTGGGGCTTGCCATATCTGAGGCTGTTGAGGACGCGGCAGGACGCGCCGATACCAATTACGCCCTGGGATCTGTGCTAAACCATGTTGTGATTCACCAGAGTATCATTGGCATGGAAAGCAAGCAGCAGCTCGCCTCCATCAACGAATACCCTGATGTAGTTATTGGCTGCGCCGGCGGCGGCAGTAATTTTGGCGGTATCGCTGCTCCCTTTGTCCGCGACAAGATTAGCGGGAAAAATGTGGATGTGATCGCGGTCGAGCCATCCTCTTGTCCTACATTGACCAGAGGTAAATTTGCCTACGATTTCGGCGATGTAGCCATGATGACTCCGCTTCTCAAGATGCATACCCTGGGCCACGGCTTTATGCCGCCAAGCATTCACGCAGGCGGATTGCGCTATCACGGCATGGCACCTATTGTCAGCGCTATGATGGATCAAAATCTGATTCGGGCTCTGGCCTATCACCAAAACGCCACCTTTGAGGCTGGTATCCTTTTTGCCAAAACGGAGGGAATATTACCGGCTCCGGAGAGTACGCACGCAATTAAAGCAGCCATTGACGAGGCGCTCAAGGCCAAACAGGAGGGCAAATCCAAGGTCATTCTCTTCAATCTGTCTGGGCATGGTATGTTTGACCTTGCTTCCTATGACAAATATCTGCAAAAGCAGTTAGTGGACCACGAAATGCCCGACAGCGAAATCCAGAAGGCGATCAAGGAGCTACCTGTTATCTAAGGAAAAAATAATGGATCTGGCAGGGGCATTGTGCCCCAGCCGGGTAGGAAAAATTCTGTTTTTCTTATGCAGGTAACGAGAAAAGGCACTCTTCACGTTACCTGTAGCTTCGGTTATCTGACAATTTTTAACTCGGTAATGATTTGCACGCTTTTGCTTTTTCCACAGGGCTCGCTGCTCTCACAATCCATCACATTGCGCGGCTCTGTTTTTGCTATCATTACATATTTGTTGATATATCTATCTTTATTTTCGCAAATGGGAAAATCTACACCGCGCTGCCAGATTTTTCCCTGCTGATCAGCCAGAAAGATGTAGCACATAATATCTCCCTGCTCTATCGAAGTAACTTTATACGAGGAGCTTGCCCCGGTCAAAGCCCCCTTGAAAATCCAACCAAGCTGACCATTTCCCAATCTGATTTTGACAAATGGTTCATGGTAGGATAGACCATCGATAACAGCTTGGTACTTCTTCTGGGACTCTTCGTTTAAAACCGTTACCAACGCCCCCTTCTGCAATAAGGTAAACGCCGGAGCTTGCATGGAAGGAATTTTTCGCACTCGAATCTGATTTGCCCTTACCATCATCGTATACGGATTGCGGCTATATTTGACAATTGCTTCCTTGGAAACTACCATTTGTGGCAGAAAAATGAATGTAAATGCAAGAAGAAGCATTTGGCTAACCATAAGGGTAGATAGAATTCGCATCATGGATCTCCTGTTCGTAATCTTTTGGAGGGATATAATGGAAAACGCTAAAAAAAGCAAGCTTTACTTCGACGACGATCGTATCATTGCCATCGCTCACAGCTATGTTAGCAGTATTGTGATCTATGATTGAGCTTACCACTGCCGTATTGTTTGCACCAACCATGTCGCTGCTGGTGTTATACTGCAAAGAAAGTGCTTTTTACACTTTCTGGTGCTTCGACCTTGCTCAGCACAAGCTTCGTTATCCTTACTGTCGAATTTTACGCTTGCGCGAAATTCGTGCAGATTTGGTTTCCCAAGGCGATGCCGCGCAGCGTGCGTATCGCTTCCAAATAATAAGATAAAAAAGGGAAGCGATGCCACGGGTCCGGATTTTTGACATCCCGACTACCGGATGTAGGAGGTGCAGCTGTGACAGGCCGACATTTTTCGCACCTCCTGTGCTGTCGGCAGGTCAATCGAAAAGTGCCATCCATGGCACCGTTTGACATGAAAACATCCTGTTTTCAAAATGTTGCCATGGTAAAATCGACACTCGAGCAATATTGCTCTTTAAATTTCTCGGGTTTATATTTTATGCCTATTATCTTATCGATCGCTTTTTTTTGAATTTTATCATCCAATGCTTTTTTTGATTGGTCATAAATATCAAATGCGTTTTTAAAGTCTGCTTCACTTTTTTTTAACGCTAAGTATAAACCTGATTCTTTTCCTTCATCAGCAGAACCTAATTCATCTGTTAATTGTGCAATTTGGGTCTCAATAACATTATTTTCACCTCCAAGTATGGCAAAAGAATTTATATCCTCATCAGGGTTAAAAATAAAGCGCAGGTTTTCTCTAACAAAATCATCATTAAAAACTCTGATATTTTTGCTATGGGATCGTAAATCTTGGTGTGTTATACTTTTCCCGTCCTTAAATAAAACCTCAAATTCGTGGTTATTAAATTTATCCGATATTATTCCAGTTTCCATAGCTCTGACAATTCTGAAATTGTCCCTTATTCCGTTAGAGTTTGCAGAACC
>DYNZ01000014.1:0-23860 GCA_020720805.1 Leptospira biflexa
GGTTCCTTTTTATCAACTAAAATCAAACTCTAACGGAATAAGGGACAATTTCTTGTAAAAAATCTGCCGCAACCTGGCTGGATCACCCCGGAAATAACCCGGCAACTTATCGCTGGCGTGAATGGATAAATCGAGCCGCTTTTTCTGGAAGAGCGGATGAAAATTTCGAGCAACACCTTGAACCAGTTTCAACAGATCAAAGTGCATCTCTTCTAAAATCACCCTCCCCGCTTCGATTTTCGAATAATCAAGAATGTCGTTGATCACAGTCAGTAAATGGTCAGCAGACTCTTTTACCACGACCAGATGCTCGTACTGTTCAGCAATATCATGGGTCACCAGAGCCAGATCGGTCATGCCAATGATACCATTTAAGGGTATGCGAATTTCATGGCTCATACTGGCCAAAAAACGGCTTTTGGCCTGGGTCGCTTGTTCCGCCTTCTCCCGAGCCTGCACCAGCATCTGCTCGTCCTGCTGCCGGATCAGAAAATGCGTTACATTGTACACAAAGCTGCGATACAGAAAATTGTCCTGTTTTTCCCAATCTCTCTCCGCACTTGTCTCCTCCAGGCAGATAAATGCAATGGCTCGATCTCTGTGATTGATGGGCAGTAAAAAAGCAGATCGAGTTTGCCTGAGTTGCCACAAGCTTCGCTCTTCTCCGTCGGCCTCAGAAAATCGATATTGTATGACCTCGCCTGGATCGAGGTGATGACGCCATTGAGCCAGAAGGGCGGCAGGAACCTGGGAGTCAAGTGCGCCGCAGTCTAAAATTCCAATTCTGCAAGAAATTTCCAAAAGCCTCAGTTCCGTTTCACTCTCCGGAGAAAATTCATAGATGGAGGCTCTATCGCAATCGGAGAGAAGCCGCAACGCATTCAGGGCAAACCCGAGAGCGCCAGGTTGACCGGCAAGTAAAATGCCTGATATTTCAAAAATCTCCTTCTCTGACTGGTAGCGATTGTTAAGGGTCTCAAGGTTTCTTTTTCGCTCGGTTACATTCCTGGCTAAACCCCAGATTGCCTCCACCTTACCGCTATTCCTATTGCGCACGATGCTGTGTCCATGCTCCATCCATAATGTTTCCACATCGCTCTGCCAGGAAATCTCCACAAAGCCATCGCCCTGATCCAAAAAAAATTGGGTCATCGCGCCAAAGGAGGGGAATGCAGGACTCAACACCTTTCCGGCCAGCAGCTCAGAATCCTGAAGCAGCTCCTGAACCTCCAGCCCAAGATACTCTTTGATCGATGGACTGGCATAAACGATACGCGGAAAGGGCAAAAGAGATATCTCGTAGTAAATATCTTTTGAATTTTGCAGCATTACCTGTAGCCGACGTTCAGTCTCGCTTAGACGCAGCTCTGCCTTTATACGCCGGCGATAGGACCATAAAACACCGATGACTACCGCTACCACGCTTCCAATAATCAATATATTGATTAAAATCAAAACAAGCAAATCTTTATTTTTTTTCCAAAACGGCAATGGCTCGTTAAGTTTCAAGGCATGGTCGGGTATATTAGCTTCGTCCACCCTGAGACTCTGTAGTTGGTTGTAATCCACAAACACCTGATTCAAAAGGCAGATCTCCTGCCTGGCGTCTGCCTTGCCCTGACGGTTCCATTCCAGAGAGTGCTGAACTAGCGGCAGCAGGTATTCAGGATCAAGCACATCCTGGCTGACAATCGCTACTGCCGCACGACCCTTCTGAACCATAGCATAGTCCTGGGAAAAAACAGGCTGCCGCTGCAATAACTGGCTTATATTATTCATTTTTGTTACATTATCAAGTTCTTGAAGAACCAGAACGCTATCAAACAGATAAAAAAAGACCGTTCCTTTTTTGGCAGTAATCAACTGATCTAAGATCTGCGGATCATCGAAGCTCTGAAAATCCAGAATCCGAAAGGTCACTTTATCGAGATAAGGCGACAACGCTTTCATAAAATTGATACGTACATCCCGATCATTGACATTCGAACGAACAATTCCCACATATTTCGTTCTATCGGGAAACATCTGTCTTGCAAGTAATACGGACTCGGATACAGGATCCTGCCTATTGAAAATCAGAAAATCGGGACTGGATGGATATGGCCGGGACGCCAACGACTGCACCGCGAAGGAGAGAACCCGGGATGAGGGGAATAGAGACTCTTTATACTTTCGCAAAAAGAGAAATGCCGGCTCAAAAAAGCTGACAATAAAGGTGATATCTTTGGGCTGGTACTTTTTGCGCAGCAAAAGCGCCTGCTGCGACCAGTGTGACCGGTTGCGATACGAGTCAAGAAATTCATGAAAAATTTTATTTACACAATATCCGGCATTATTGAGGCTGCGGATTATCCCCTTTTCCATCATGGCTTCGCGGGCGTAATGCTGATCGTAACTGTGCAGACTGAGAACATTTACCCATCTCTTTTGCTGCAAAGCGCAATTCTGCACAACGGCATCCGGCTGCGCCGCCAGAAAACTGGTGAATAAAAGGAAACAGCTTATGAAAAAAATATTCCGCAGCATTGCACACACATCAGGAAATCAGCATGGATAGATCAAGAGCCGGAGCCGAATGGGTTAACGCGCCGCTGGAGACAAAATGGATGGGGTAGTCCCTGATTTTTTGTAATTTTTCCAGAGTCACGTTTCCGGACAACTCCAGAGGAACCTCAGGCCGATTTAGACTCGCAGCTTTGAACACCATCTCTTCGGTGAAGTGATCCAGCAATATCCTGTCAACGCCTGCCTGATGGGCTCGCCGAAACTCATCCAGATTGGTCACCTCTACCTCTATCTCCAGGGAAGGGCGGAATTGACGGCGGTGCTCCTGGCAAGAGGCAATCGCCTGTTCCAGAGAGCCAGCAGCCCGAATGTGGTTCTCTTTGATAAGATACATATCGCACAGGCTGACCCTGTGGTTGCCAGAGCCACCGCAAGCCACAGCGTACTTTTCCAGATAACGTAAACCGGGCAAGGTCTTGCGGGTATCCAGCATCTGGATTCGCTTGCTGCCGAGTGCTTCATGCATAGATCGGCTCAATGTGGCGATGCCGGAAAGGTGTTGCAAGTAATTGACAATGGTTCTCTCCGCGGCCAGAATCAGCGCCAGGCTGCCGTTTAGGGTAAAAATAAGCTCTCCCGGTGCTACGACACTGCCATCCTCACATCGGGCTTGCATCCTTGCAGGCTCAGAAAATTGAGCTAAAATCAGATCTACCAGCTCTAGGCCAGCGATCACCCCTTTTTGTTTGGCGATGAGCTGGGCTTCGCCCTGCTTGCTGCTCTTTACGGTAGCTTCTGTGGTAATATCGTGAGCCGCGCAATCTTCAGCCAAAGCGGCCTGAACGAGGGGAAGCGCAGCCTCCTGGATGGTAATAGCGGGAAAAATATCCGTAAATCTCATCCTTAGCTCCTGATCAGTTCGAATATTCGGATCCTGTAGATTATCCGGCTATGGAATAAAAGTAAATATTTACTAATGCGGCAGTTTCACTCCTTGTGGTCGCCTGACCGCCCAGGTTTTTGCAAAAAATGGCTACACGAAAAAAAATCAGACGGTTGCAGCAGGTATCTTGCTGTTGATATAGTCTATCTGATTCTTTTCGTCGACCAGTACGATGCGGGGAGTGTGGTTTCTGGCCTCATCATCTTCCATACTGGCGTAGCTGATTACGATGACAAGGTCACCGGGCGCCCCAAGACGGGCTGCCGCGCCGTTTAGACAGATGGTTCCGCTACCGCGCTCACCTTCAATAACGTAGGTCTCCAGCCGCGAACCATTATTAATATTCACTACCTGAACCTTTTCAAATTCAAGCAGATCAGCTGCGTCCATTAGATTTCTGTCCACAGTCAGCGAGCCGTTATAATGCAGATCAGCTTCTGTGATTGTGGCACGATGAATCTTTGATTTACAGATCTCGCGTAACATTCCAGTCTCCTAAGTGAGATGCAAAAATGTACCTGGCATTCTGGAAAAAAAGAGCTCTCTTTGATCCCATGACCGGACACAAAAATCCGGCGATTCTCTGTCAGTGTATAGTGGGAGCAAAGGAGAGATGGGCTCAAAAAGTCAAGGAAATAACCAAGATTTGCCTTTTTTCTCTACCCCTCGCCTTCATGATGAAGGAGATGAAAATAGGCGATTCTCCGGAATCCAGAGCCTCAGGTTTAGGGTTAGAGGGATATCTCATTGGCGGAATTTTTGCTCTCGCGACGATGGCAGAATTTACAGCCGTGGATCAAAACCCGCTGTTTGCCAGATTCGTTTACCTCATCAAAAATTGTAGCCACCAGGACATCGTGCGGCTCAAGCTCTGCCTTGCATAAGGGGCAGATTTTCGCCCGCGGATAGCGGTAGAGCTGTTTCGGAGTCGCACTCGGGAGCTTGCTTGCAGGCGAGGGAGTAGCCTGGCGCAGCCCTGATGAGATCAAAGTGCCATCCTGGATGCGGTGACCAAGATCGACAAAGTAGATTGCCAGAAAAATGGCGAATATGATTCCGATAAAATAAAAGATTGATTCCATAACCACCCGCTGCGCTACTCTTCTATTGTCGTCCAGAAATTTATCATTATCGAGCTTGCGGATGCCCTATTTCGCGTATAATCCCCGAAAATTCCTAAAATCTTCCACCCTTCCGAGAGAAGCAGCTCTTGCAGCCGTTTCTGGGAGTAGATCTTCTGGCGGTGCAGCTCCTCGGTAACCATAGAAGCTGCCGCGCCCTCCCCTACCCGATAAAAACGGAGTTTGGAGGTTACAATGTGCTGAATCCAGTCGTACTCATTGCTCCACAGTACCCGATTTCCCTGCCACTCGATCTCCTCCTCCTGCTGATCAAAGTTTTTCAGGATATTGTATTCGCTGGTGATATCAAACAGAAAAATTGCACCTGGAGCCAGGTGAGGCCGAACAGCGCGCAGCATCTGCACAAGCTCTTCCTCTTCAAGCAGGTAGTTGACCGTATCATGCACCGCATAAATAAAATCGAACTGACGGCGTAGGCAAAAATTGCGGATATCCGCGCAGATCACCCTTGACTCCTTCGGACTCTTGCGCTGCAACTCCCGCAGCATAGCCATCGAACGATCCAGATGCCACACCTGGTAGCCCGCGCGCACGAAATCCAGGGAGATCCTGCCGGTGCCACACCCTAATTCCAGGATCGAAAGGTTTTTAGGCTGCTCCTTTGACTGGCAAAAAAAATGGAAGGTATCTTTGATATAGCGATACCAGGAGGCATAATCCACCGCCTCCATCAATTTATCATAAAAGCCTGCAAATTCGGTGTACTCTGGATGGGTTTGAATTTTTTTTTTCATGCGACAGATTCTGGAGGCTCCTTTTTTCTTGGTTGCACTCTTTTTCATCTGCAACAAATGGGGAAACAACGGTTTTTTGTTTTCAGGCGGAAAAAAAATCTCCTCGACACCTCCCTGGCATGGTAAAAGAGATGAGATGCCCAGCGCAAACCGACATAAAAAGGAATAGCAAAGAAACTGATGAGATCACGAACTACCTCCACGATTTTTTTCTTCCTGTTTACCCTGTTCACATTAGCCAGCGCATGCACGCCCGTCAGCGAAGAGAGCAGCAGCTCCATGGATGGCCTGCCGAACTGCAGCCTGATGCCCAATGTCTCCTACTCGCTCTATGTATACAACCTGAATACCAACTCCTATGACTGTAGACCTGCTCTGTACAAAACAGGAAATTCTGGCACTACCTCTACCGGGATCAGTTGGAGCTACAAGATCTATATCGATTACCAGGATACGAATATCCTCTCTTACATGACAGACGATACCATCAACGGCATCAAAACAAAGCTCGATGCTATTGTACCCAAAACCATAGAGGTCTTTGGCGCGCCGCCCCAACCGCTGCGCAGTACTGAGCCAGCCATCGTTTTTTTTATCACAGATATCCAGGATAACCAGGTAGTACCTGCGGGTACCTATGTCGCTGGATTTTTCGACTCGGCGCATAACATTGCAGGCTACCCCTATTCCAATGGCATCAATATGCTGACCATGGACGGAATTGCCCCCTTTGAAGCCCATGACGAGCCTAGTTTTTACAACACCCTGGCTCATGAGCTGCAGCATCTCATCCATTTTGGACACGACCGGTATGAAGAGACCTGGGTTGACGAGGGTCTGGCGGAAACCAGCTCCTTTCTCAGCCAGGAGACCACAGGAAAATCGATGTTTAGCAATGGCTCCTGTAGCGATTCTGCCAATGCCAATGACTACAACTGCTCCATTGACGAAATTGACTCCTCCGACCTCCCCTACTCCCTGGTAACTTGGGATGACTCCGATGAGGCAACCCTGGTAAATTACTATAAGGTAGCCTACTTCTTTGCCTATTTGTGCGAAAAAAGCGGGGGATCAAACGGACAATGTCCGCGACTGATGAACCGCATCATCAGCAGCACTGAAAGCGGCGCCAGCTCCATTGATACGGCTCTCAATGATAGCACCATAGCCTCGGCCATCTCCTCGGCTTTATCGTCCTACCCGAATCTACTGACACTCAATTCAGGCAAGGACTATCCACGCATCCGTGCTATGTTTCAGGCATGGAGCGTCGCCATGAGCAAGACTGCGTTTGATACCTATGCCAGCCCTACTGGAGATTTGCAGAATTATCTTTATTCCTCCTTTTCCGCGTCCTACCCCTACTGGCAGGCGGAAACCGGGAGCGGGACTAAATACCTTTATTCCCTGCAGCCGCTCTCTGCAAAATACTATGAATGGACCGGCAGCGGTCATCCAGATAGTGCGTTCTCCACAACGAATGCCGATATCATCGGCTCAGCAATCATCAAGTCCGATGGCTCCGTCATCTGGAATCCATCACAAACAGAATTAAACGGTTTTACCGGTACCCAGATTGTTTACAACACAAACCCCTACTACGCGGGTACCTATGGATATGCTAGTGCCACGAACCTCAACAGCAGCGGCACCACGATCTTTACCGGTACGATTAATGTCCTCATCCAAAAATCCCAGAGCCAGAACCTGCCTGAGAGCGGCAAATTGACAGGCCGGTTAACCATGATTGGCAATATGCCCTTTGCTCAACCAAGCCTGATCTTGGCGGACGGCAGCAGCGTTGCTCTGGACAAAAGGGAACTCAATCAGTTTCGCCCCGGATTGCGGCCTGTCGTAGAAGTAGATTATGAACTGACTGGCGAACTCTCCAGGCGGGGACAACCTCTACTACGGGTCAAGAATTATCAGCTCCTTCCCTAAACCGGACCGCCTGTTCATCCGATAGGTAAAGAGATAGGCAGGCGGGCAGTGAAACCATTTCGAAACCTTTTTCACACGAAAGTACGCATCCTGCGACAGGGAAAATATCTCCTCATCCCCGTCGCTCCCAATAAAACGGTTGCTCTACTTTTTCTTTTGGGATCTCTCCTGATGATCACTGACGCAGCAGCAGTGGGGGTTGATTCATCCACCGCCTCAGGTTCTGCTGTTTTGGCGGAGACCGGCCTTAAGGTCTCCAAAGAGGCTCTCGCTTTTCTTGACTCCCCCATCAGCAATCTGGGCACCCCCGAAGAGATCAAGCAGTACCGCAGCGCCGTGATCGACGATTTTAAGGCACAGATCTACTTGCATCGCTTTCAATACAGCCACTCCTACCAGATGTCGCGCAGGGTTCACCAGCAGTTAGACCAGCTTTGCAATAAGCTGACCGCCCGCTTTATCACTCAAAATAAAAGACTTTTCTCGTCCTTTATGTATGATGTCCTCAGCGGCCCATTGGATCGGCGCTCCAAAGCCAAACACTACCTGCACCTGGGTTTCCGCGACACAAGCCAGGCAGAAGAGACACATAAAAAAGCGTACCATATCGTGCCTGCTGCCAATTTTACCATCAAAATCCCTCAGTATATCAAGGCGATCACCATGACCCAGAGAGCCAGACGGTACGCCTTCCTCGCTTTTGTCCATATCCGCACACCGAGAAATCAGTGGATCGGTATCGAGAAGATGAGCTTCGAAGAGTTCGGCAAGAGACTCTGGGATCTGTGTCCTACCGATGAGTGCAAACAAACGGTCACCTCCATGCACTTTGACAACTTTGGGAAGCTCCGCAAGCTCTCGTTGCGGCAGCAGACCATTGATAGCCCAGAGTTGCAAAAGGCGCTGATCGAGCAGACCAAGCTCTCCACCCCCACGGGAAAATAGCAGTCGATATCTTTTTATTTACATGAAATGACGCATGATTTCGTATAAATCAATAGGGTAGGATAAAATGATTCTGCCAGGGCGAATACCCCAAGAAAGCGCACGAAATGGCTGGTATGAAAGCTGCACATCGATCCATACAAACATTGCTCGCGTCGATCGCGACCATTCTGCTGCTTGTGCTTCTTTTCGGCTGCCAGCAACCAGGCGTTCTGGAACAAGCTATCATTCATTACCAGCAAGCCTCCACAGCTCCCGCCATCACCTCGCTGTCTGTCTCCGGGAATCAAGAGATCATTTTAACCTTTAACACCTCGATCGAGCCATCCTCATTATCCCTTGCCTCCATCCAGATCAAAGATGACGCGGAGCAGCCACTATCGATCTCCTCTGTGAGCCTATCCGAAACCAAAGCTACCATCCGGACAGCACCCCAGAGTCAGCAATTTTACCATCTTACCCTGGAACAGGTTCGCAGCCTCAACCAGATCGAAGCACCTCAGCTCACCACCACCTTCAGCGGCGATGCAATCCCCACGGTGGTCAAGGTTAGCGCCCCCGCAGGAAGCTACAACATTTATGAAAGTATAACAGTGAGTCTGGAGACATCCGAAGCCGTCAAGGTGGAGGGTTCGCCGCGGCTACTCCTCAACAGTACCGGCAGCGGCACCACTGCAATAGCGGAGTACCTGTCGGGTTCGGGCACCCATCTTCTCCTGTTTCGCTATGTGGTGGGTTCTGGACACAGCTCCGCCGGCCTGGACTACATCTCCACAGCATCGCTGGATCTCCATGGAGGCAGCATACGGGATGTGACCAATAACGCCCTAAATACAACCCTCCCGGTTGTCGGTTCTGCCCAGTCCATCAGCGGTAGCGCGGCGATCACGATCACCTCCGTTTTACCAGGATCCCCCGTGGTCAGCGGCACAACCCCCACTTTGGACACCACCCCCACCTGGAGCTGGAGCAGCGGTGGCGGAACAGGTATTTATCGTTATAAAATCAACGACAGTGACCTCTCCTCGGGGGCTGTCGAGACGAGCGGCACATCTTTCACCCCGGGCGCCCCCCTTGCGGATGGAGATTATATTCTCTACATCCAGGAAAATGATCTAGGTGGTAACTGGAGCGCCAGCTCTTCGTTTGTCATTGAGGTGGACACCACTCCCCCTATCCTCAGCTTTGCCTCCGTATCCAACGGAGAAATCCTGGTTCCGCCAGCAGCCACTTCACCCAATCTGGCTCTCAATGTACTGGGTCAGGCGCTCGACTCCAATCTGGATATAGCCTCCGTGGTCTTCTCCTGGAAAGAGGATATCGCTCCAGCCTTCACAGCAGAAGCCATCTCCTTCACCGACGGTAGCAACTGGCATACAGACTCCCCTCTCTCCTTGAGTGGCACCAAAAACTATCTTCTCAAGGTGACGGCCGCTGATACCCTTGGCAATAGCTCCAGCCTGCAGATCACCATCACAGTCGATGCCAGCAGTGAAATAACCCTGACAAATCCCGTGGACGGCGATACCTTTGTCACCAACTCCATCGCTTTTTCGGGTACTGCTTTTGACGCAGATGGGATCCAAAAGATAGAGATCCTGATCACAGCTGCGGGAACAACCACGACCTATAACGCCACAGACACAGCCGCCTGGTCCTATAACGCCTCCGCTCTACCCTGGAACACCCCCATTTCGGTCAAGGCCAGGATGACCGACAACGCAGCGAATGTGATGTACTCCAATACGGTCACTATCACCGCAGAGAAAAAACTTAGCTTTGGCGAGACCATTGCCAATGTGCCCGCAGATGAAAGCTACACCACACCTATCAGCTACACCGATATCAGCAACCCGGTGATTATTGCATCCGTCAAACCAGGATCAACCGGAGATGGCGGGGTCTTTAAATTAGACGGTGGCTGTAATATTATCTCTGGAGGCTCCAGTTTGGATAACGGTCGCTATGTCGATAGCGGATTAGACGGTAATGAGGAAGACTTTGCCAGCGCTGTACCAAGAATTGTAATCGATGGAGGCAATAGCCGCTTTCAGGTAAAGGTCATGAATACCAGCCCGATTTGCGGCCGATCCGTAACAGAAGATCTCTGGTATCTGATGGTCGATGCCAATGGTGCAGGCAACCAGCACTATACCCTCTCGGACGGTGGCGAGCTGGAGGCAGGAAATTTCTCCCTGAATAAAGATTGTTACCGTGGTAGCGGCAACTGTAACCTTGTAGGTGCGACCACGGGTTACCAGCGCGTCAACTTTCTTAAAAGCTTTAACCAGATTCCCCTCGTGTTTGTCCAGCAGATCAGCGATAACGATCCAACCTATGTCAACACCAAGGTAACCGCTGTGGATACAAATGGTTTTTTCATTGCGTTTCAGCAGGATGGAGGCCAGGTCGCCCACAGCGCCAATGAAACCTTTAGCTATGTGGCCATTGAGCTTATCGACCAAACAGGGGGGGATCCCCAACACCAATCTGCCACAGGACTATTCAACGGCAAGCGCTTTCAGATCGGTAAGATCGGCATGGCCAATGGTTTTAACGCCTGGAATGAGGCTGGCAACGCCAAGAGCATCTTTATGGCGCACACCTACACCTCGCCCCTCTTTTTTGTGAATATGAACACCGATTCAGGAGGTAACGCCTCGTACGCACGCGCCCGCACCATTCTCCTAAGCGACCCCACCAACGGAGACCGTACTACGGTTGAGGCCTACGTAGAGGATACGGACTCCCGCAGCCATGCCGGTGAAGAGACCTTTATCTATTTTATCATCGAAAGCGATTAACCCGCCCTGGATTTTGGAGCGCAAGAAACAACTGCACGTATCGTGCACGAAACGTGCACAAACCACCAAATATTCTAAAAAAAGTGTTCGACTGAAACGAATATGATTTTTATCTCATTCTGAGTAAATAGCAAAATTCTTCACTCAGGCGTAAGATATATTTGCGAAAATAAATCAATTTTTTTTCCTGACAAAAGCGCTTCCTAGAACGACAGGGAAATCGACAGGGCAATGACAAAACAGATCAAGCAAACGAAATCCAAGGCTCCCTGCCTCCACTTTCCTCAGTGCGGCGGTTGCCGTTTTTTAAACCGATCCTATGCCGAGCTGCGACAGGCAAAGCAGATGACCATAGAAAAATTTTTTCCAAAGATCAAAGTCCATGACTTAACCGCAAGCCCGCGCCCGCTGCAATACCGTCACAAGATCCAGCTCCCCTTTGGTTTGGACCAGCGCACAGGAGCGCCTGTCCTTGGTATCCATGCCCACGACTACTCCCGCATTATCGACCAGCAGGAGTGCATGATCCAGCACCCTGTTCTAACGATGTGCGTTCAGATTGTACGAAAGTGGGTCGCGCAAAACAATCTCAGCGTGTACAACCACAAATCTGATTCCGGCGAGCTGAAATTCCTGGTTGGCCGGCTGAACTCTGACGCCTCAGAGGTTTTGCTCGGGCTGGTTACATCATCCTCTCGCATCATCCCGGACAAGCTGATTCGAGACCTGGCATCCCAATTAGAAGAAGCGCTACCATCCCGGCTTGCGGGCATTCTGCAAAACATCAATCCGCGCAAGACAAGCATGGCGCTAGGTTATAAAAACCGCACTCTCTGGGGGAAAAATTATTTACAAGACAGGCTCGGCAAAACCATGGTTCGCTTTGAGCTGTCAACTTTTGTACAGATCAACCCCTATGTAACACCGCTTCTCTACAATCATGTGCGTTCTGCCATTCCTGCACAGAGCCGCATTCTGGATCTCTATTCGGGTATCGGTTCTATCGCCTTTTGGATTGAGGATCTTGCCAAATCGGTTACCGCCATCGAATCCAACCCCCTATCGGTGCGCAAGGGTATCCAGATAGCCAGGGCCAACGGCCTGCAGCACAAAATCAAATTTATCGCCAGCGATGCCGCCAGGGGTGTGGCGCAATTTCCGAGGGGTAGCTTTGATGTTGTCATTATCGACCCGCCCAGACAGGGGGCGGAGGCAGAACTACTGTCCCACTGCCTGCACCTGCAAGCGCCGCTTTTCATCTATGTCAGTTGTAACCCGGAAACCTTAGCTCGAGATGCGGATCTATTGCAACAGAACTACCAGCTCCTCTCTGTGCAGCCCGTGGATATGTTTCCCTTTACAGATCAGATTGAAACCGTAGCCTTGTTCGCGCTTAAAAAAGTGCACCCCTACCCAAAGCCAGAAAGAAGGGAAGGGAAAAACAAGCTATGAAACGCCATTTTCAAAAAAGAATCTATACACCTGGGCTGCTGCTACGGGATCTCCTTTTTTTAATTCAAAGTACTCCCGATTACGTTTCCTTAATCCGAAATCCCTTGATCACTCGACCCTTTTATGAAAAGATTATGACAGTTGTCACCGCTGTGAACGGCTGTGTCTACTGCACCTGGTTTCATGCACAACAGGCAGCCAAAAGCGGTCTAAGCAATGAGGAGATCCAAAACCTTCTTCGCTTGCAATTTCAGGCAGATGCCTCCTCCTTCGAACTGTCAGCTCTGCTCTATGCGCAGCACTATGCGGAAACAAACCGGCAGCCCGCCCAAGAGATGACTGAAAAACTATTCTCCGAGTATGGTAAAAAAACTGCCCACCATATTGTGCTCGTGATTCGAATGATTTTTTTTGGAAACCTGCATGGCAACACCTTTGATGCCTTTCTCAGCAGGTGCAGAGGCGTCAAAGCGGAAAAGAGCAGCCTCTGTTTTGAGCTGCTGCTCTTTTTGATGAACGCCCCCTTTTTGCTGCCGATTCTCCTTCTGGCGAAACGAAAAGAGCGGCAACAACAATGAGGGAGTTAGACCGGAAGAGGTCAAACCAACTGCAGTTTATCCATGGGAAAACGCTCTGCCAGCTCAAGAACCTGCATCCTTGTTTTTAGTATCTGCTCTTTGTCCCCAATTTTATCCAGGCAGTCACAGATGAGGTTGCCAACCTGGCGAAATTCAGCCTCCCGAAACCCCCTGGTTGTCAGAGCAGGCGAACCTAAGCGGATTCCCCCTGACACAGCCGGAGGATTTGGATCAAAAGGGATGCCATTTTTATTCACAGTAAATCCCGCCTCATCAAGCTGGTCTGCCGCATCCCGACCTGTGATATTCTTCACTGTCAGGTCCACCAGAATCAGGTGGTTGTCCGTGCCCCCAGAGACGATGCGGAAACCTCTGCCAGCAATGGTTTCGGATAACACTTTGGCGTTTGCAATAACCTGTTTCTGGTAAGTTAGAAACTCCGGTTGCAACGCTTCGCCAAAGGCGACTGCTTTGGCAAGGATCACATGCATCAATGGCCCCCCTTGCATTCCAGGGAAAACACGGGAGTTAAGCACCTTTTCATACTCATTTTTAGCCAAAATCAATCCACCACGGGGTCCACGCAGGGTTTTATGGGTTGTTGTGGTGACAAAATCCGCTAGCGGAACGGGGGATGGATGAAGTCCGGCTGCCACCAGACCGGCAATGTGAGCCATATCAACCAGCAGCTTTGCGCCAACCTCATCCGCAATCTCCCGAAAGCGGGTGAAGTCGATCTCCCGGGGATAGGCTGACGCCCCAGCGATTATCAGCTTTGGTTTGTGCTCGCGCGCCAGGGAGGCTACCTGGTCGTAATCTATGCGCTCTGTATCCTTGCGCACGCCGTATGAGACAACGTTAAAAAAGCGGCCGGAAAAATTCACCTTTGAGCCGTGGCTGAGATGACCTCCATGAGCCAGATCCATTCCGAGAAAAGTATCGCCCGGCTCGAGTGCGGCAAAAAAGACAGCCATATTTGCCTGGGCTCCGGAGTGGGGTTGAACATTTGCCATATCTGCCTTGAAGATGGCTTTGGCGCGATCAATGGCGATCTGCTCTACGCTATCCATGTTGACGCAACCATTGTAATAACGCTTTCCAGGATAACCCTCGGCATACTTGTTGGTGAAAGTGGTAGCGTAGGCCTGCAACACTGCCCGGGAGACAAAATTTTCCGATGCAATCAGTTCCAGGTTCTCATTTTGGCGACGGTTCTCTTTCTGGATAGCCTCAAAAATATATGCATCCTGCGCAGCAATATCGGCATAATAAGACTCTTTCATGGCAAACATCCTGTTCCTTAATTTCCAAAAATACAAATTTACAGCAACCAATGCATGAGGGCAACATTGTTTTCGCAGAGATGAGGAAAAACTCTCTATTCAGGCCAGATAGTGTGTTGGATCAAGCCCCTCTTCATAGCGCAGGGCGTATTTCCTCTCTGTACAGGCGCCGCAAACCCCACAATGACTCTCCTGCCCTTTATAGCAGGTCCATGTCATCCGAAAATCCAATCCCAGGCCTCTGCCAAGGTCGCCGATATCCCTCTTGTCCATCCTGGAGAAGGGGGAGAGCACCTGAACCCCGGCATAGGTTCCCAGTATCGCCGCCTGGGATATGGCGGCCGTAAACTCTGGCCTGCAATCTGGATAGATGGTATGGTCGCCGGCATGAGAGCCAAGCATGACATGGGGGTACTTCAACTCTTCCGCCACTCCAATCGCCACTGCCAGAAAGATGCCATTGCGAAAAGGCACCACTGTCTGCCGCATATTGTCATCGGCATAATGGCCATCTGGTATCTGAGGTCCATTCTGTAGCAGCGCAGAGTGGTAGAGCTCAGAGAAAAAATCCAGTTTCACCTGGCGGTGTTCACAACCAAAAAATTTTGCCAAAACGGATGCCATAGGCAGCTCTCTGGCATTGTGACGCGAACCATAGTCAAAGCTCAGGGTCATGACCTGAATATTTCTGGAGTTAAGCCATGCCAGCAAAACAGCCGAATCCATCCCCCCTGAGAGGATGACAACCGCTGGAGTACTCACTTTTAGCGCTTCCGGAATGATAGATTTTTCCTGTTCTGGCTTCATTTCTGGTGTCCCTGTCGATCAAGATTTTCAAGCAGAATATGCAACCGCGTCGAATAGCGCAGACCGTATTGCAGAGCCAACGCTGCCACCATAGGCCCCCTCTTCTCCTGGCTTATTTTATCGGATCCTTCAGGCATCAGATAAGCCGGTGTGTTCCGGCCTGGATAGAGCGCGAGAAAGGCGACAATCTCCGGCATATCCTCTTTGGACGTCACAACAAACTTATAAGCATCTATGCGATCCTCATTTTCTGGCACAAAGCGCCAGGTTCCGTCAAAAAATTTTGGACTGCATACCACGCTACCGGGAATGCCAGAGGGTATAGGCACCCTTCCGCTACTTTCCCACTGGATGGAAAAGCCAAATTCACTCAATTTTGTTACGAAATTACTTTTTTCTTCGCTCCAGTAAGCAAAAGGTTCGCCGCCGGTGAGCACTAAGAGAGGCAGCGTTTGCCAGCCTTTTGTTTTACGCAGCAGAGCCTCTATCTCAGCAAAAATCTGCTCTGGCTTCAGAACGCGGCCAGCAGTGATCTCCTGGGCATACGGGGTATCGCACCAGGAGCAATGGGGCGCAGGACAGCCAGCAAAGCGAATAAACAGGGCAGGATAGCCGATCATCGGCCCCTCGCCCTGCAAGGATAAAAAAATTTCGCTGATCGACAGCATCAGATTGCAACAAGGCGCAGCGCAATCTTGATCCTTTTTCCGTTTCGCATTAGCACCAGAGAGACCAAATCTCCCACGCGAAACCGATCCAGGGCGGTGTATAGGGTATCATAATTGATGATTGGATATTGATTCACCGCAACGATAATATCCCCCAGAATCAAACGCCCGCTCTCATCCTGTTGCAAGCCGCGGATACCGGCTTTGTGTGCAGGGCTGTTTTCTTCGACGGTGCGGACAGCTACGCCCTTAATACCGAGACGCTGCATATACTGATCCGGCAATACTGTTATACCAAGACCGGGCTGGGTTACCTTACCGTGGCGTATCAGTTGCGGGACAACCTGCTTAATTGTATCCATAGGCACGGCAAAACCGATCCCGGTATTTGCCCCAGTTGGACTGTAGATCATGGTGTTCATGCCTATGACAAAGCCATCGGAATTGAACAGGGGACCACCCGAGTTGCCCTGGTTGATGGCTGCATCGGTTTGGATCATTCCCCGAATAGTGACCCCGCCATAACCTGGGATATCCCGGTTTAATGCGCTGATGATTCCATGTGTCATGGTATGATCCAGTCCGAAAGGGTTGCCTATTGCAATCGCCTTTTGGCCCACCTGCAAACTGGCTGACTGTCCCCTAGCTACGGGACGCAGACCGTGTACATTCTTTTCCAACTTAAGAACAGCGATATCTTTGCGCGGTTCGCCGCCAACCATTCTAGCCTTGTACTGCTGCTGGTTTTTCAATGTCACTAGGAACAGATCTCCATTGGCCACTACATGGTAGTTGGTAACAATATAACCATCAGAGCTCCAGATAAAACCAGAGCCTGTTCCGCGCGGAATAGCCATAGGATCCAGAAAATGGTTGTACTCAATTTTAATATTTTTTATGTACACAACCGATGGGGAAACATTTTTAAAAATCTGAATATTATTGTTCTCCTCTGACGTGAGGGAAAAACCAATACCTGAATTCAGAAAAAAAATAAAAGTGAACATTAAAATGTGATAGTAATAAAATATTCCATAGCGCTTCATAACGCCCCCTTTTCGACAGACCATTTTTAGAAAATTACAATATTCTTCAGGATATAGAACCAAAACAGTTTCAATCGCGGCCTTTTTTCTGGCTAAAGGGTACTTCTGCATCGCCTAGCAAAAGCCAAAATGCCCTTGGCATGCATCTCAGGCCTCCCACACGGCGCTACTCGTCTGGGTTTCATGCAAAACAAGACGCTCCAAAAATGCGTCTGCAAAGGGCCAGGCGCTGGTCAAACGATTCTGTATCGCCAACACAATATTTTCAGCAGTGGTTGGTAAAGCGGCAAACTCTTCCCAATCATTCAAGTAGGAGTGGTCGTAACGCTCTACCACCTGCTCTCTAACATATTTTTTTATATCTGAAAAGTTGATAACCATACCTGATTCGGGAACCGTCCCGGAGATACAAACCGTTAGTTTATAGGAGTGACCGTGCAGGTTGTGGCATTTACCAAAAACCTTACGGTTCTGATCTTCGCTCCAGCCTGCCACCTCGAGACGATGAGCCGCCTCAAAAGTAAATATTTTTTCGAGTTTCATAAACCGCTCCAATTGCGAGGGAGAATTTCTATACCCAAAAGAAACTAGTTTTCCGACTCACACGATGTGAGGAGTGTCGGATTTGCCTCCTTTTACTATCCTAAAAGGAGGCAAAATGCACGCTTTACGACATCGCTCGAGAATACCATTTCTGTTTCCGCAAAAGCCTTGGAAAGGTTTTGCGGGAATATACCGAATTTCGCGCAAGCGAAAAATTCGGCAGTTTGGGCAACTGCAAAGAAAATGCGAAAGGCCTTTCTCTGCAGCATAACGCGGGATACCTCTCGTCCGCTGTTGCACTTTTGGGTGGGCACGGTTCTGCTTGTCAATCCATCTTTGTCGATTGGCTCTAGAGTATCTTGCCAAGGCGCAGCGCTGCGATCTCTGCCTGGCCGATCCCCAGAGCTGCCAGCACCTCATGGTTGTGCTCACCAAGTCGCGGAGCCCTGGTTCGATACACAGGTTTTGTCTTCGAAAAATGAAAAGGCCCCGCTATATGGGGATGCTCCATGAAAACATCCCCAGCATCAAAAAAAATCGTGCCCCGTTCTAAAAAATGGTTCTGACGAATCACCTCAGGTATAGAAAGAACAGGCGAAAGACAGACTCCAGGATCATCAAACAGGACAGACCATTGCTCAAAAGATCTTTCAGAAAAAATTTTTTCCAACTCGCGATGCAGAACACCCCTCTCCTCAGGGATCTGAACAGAAAGCGGCATAAGATCCTCTCGTCCAATCTTTCTAAGAAAATTTTTCCAGAATACCTCTTCGAGACTCGCCAGCACGACATATCGCCCATCCATAGTACGATAAATCCTGTATGATGGCAGTTGGCCGGAAAAAAGACCCCTCCCTTTTTCTGGAGCAACCCCCGTTTCCAGAAAATACCCAAGAGATAGATACAGGTTTGCAAGGGCGCCGTCCGCTATAGATAGATCGATATACTGACCCTCTCCGGATCGTTCGCGCACATAAAGCGCGGTAAGGATCGATGCCAGCGCGGGCCAAGAGCCACCCACGATGTCTGCGATTTGAAACTCGGGCAGTTCGGGTCTCTGATCCTGAGCAGCAGTCAATGCCAGCAGACCGCTCAACGCTGCAAAATTAGCGTCATGTCCAGCAAAACCCTGCCGTGACCCCTGCTGACCATAACCAGTTAAAGAGCAGTAGATCAGGCGCGGAAAGCGTTCTTGCATCTCCTCTGGATCAAGGATATCTTTTGGCGCAGAGGTGATCAAAACATCAGCACTCTGGGCCAGTCGCAACAGCAACTCCAACCCCTGCGCCCTTTTAAAATTTAGGGAGACCGATTTCTTGCCCCGGTTTAGAAGCTGAAAAAAATGGGATAAGCCCTCTTTACTCTTGCGATCATTTTGCGACATCCGCCGCATTGGGTCTCCCATTCGGGGGTGCTCTATCTTGATCACCTCTGCGCCAAGATCGGACAGATAGAGGGTTGCCAGAGGTCCAGGCAACAGTGTGGTCATATCCAGAACCCTGATCCCTGTTAAAGGTGCGTCCCTATGGAGAGTCATCTACCAACTCACTATCTATTTTTTGTCAGCCGGCTTGGTCGGCTCAAAGGAGAGGCGCTGATCATATAAAATATTGCGGAATAGCACCTTTGCAGTAGCAGAGTTGGAGACTCCGGTAAACCCACTTAGATCATAGGAAAAAACCGCAATATCCCAGGCCCCTAATTCTTTGCTATTCTGCTCTTCCAGAGAGTAGCGCCCTGTAACCCGGTTGCGCAATAAAGCACCCTTAGCGTCAAAAACCTGAATAGAGAGGTCAAAACTGCGGATCTTCTTCTCGGAATTATTTACGATCGTTACCAGAACCTTTGCGCCTGAAGAGCTGACATCCATCTGCTGTTTGATCATTTCAAGCTCTGGCCGCCCCTGAACGCTCTTCTTTAACAGATCGTTCAGCTCCTGGATTCTGCGCGCTGAGTTTTGCGCATAGGCAAACTCCGGGAAAAACCGAGCGTTCACGCGGTGCATCAAAAGCCCATCATGATAGCGTCCCTCCTGGATTAATTTTTCCGCCAGCAGATATCCTTTCTTGGATGGATCGCGCTCCGTTTCCGCTGTCACACAGGCGGAGATGAGGCTAACCATCACCAGAAGAACCAGGGAGAATATCCGATATTTTTTTTCTTTCATCATCCTTGCGCTTCCCATTCGATATACTCTATACTAAAGGCATTTTGGTTTTCGTATATCGCAAGGCAATGCCAGCGATGTCGACGCACCCTTTAGCCAGTATAAAACCCGAGAACCAAAGTGTTTCGAGTATATCATCTCTCCCCTTCCTTGTCAAGAGAGTTCAATCGGGAACATGGAATTGGTTCGCCCTGGCTCCCTTCATGACCCATACAAAACAGGATATCCAAATAACATCCTCACACCTCAAGGACAACGCACAGATCGTACCCTCTGCGATAGAATCTAGAAAAGAAAAAAGGAAACAACCACAGCGATGCCGCGAAGCGTATCGCATCCTTGCAAAACTACAATCACAGCGATGCCGCGAAGTGTAGCCGCGCAAAAATTCTTGACTTTTGGAACACGTTACTCCATAGTCAGAGACGAATCAGACAATCATCATTCAGGTTGAGACAGCTCCCTTATCATCGCATCATTGCTATCTGCCGACTCAAAAAGTCCTTCTCGCAAGATGGGCTCCACACAGGTCGGGCTGATTTGCATCGGGCTATCCGCCTTCGGACAGTCAAAAAATGGTTTTTTAGTGGTACAAACTGATGAATTTTTTTCAAAAAAAGAAGCATAGGATAGACGCGAAGGCCCCAGAGGGCTGGAAATCATTTATCGAGCAAAACCCCTGGCCTGACACCTGGCTCCAGTATGGCAAACCGGTAGAGTATTTCTTTGAGATGCGAATTTTCTCCTCACTGGCCAATCTATGGTCAGCGCTCTCGGATACATCACGCATCAATAAGATGCTCGGTCTTCCTGAGATGAAATTCTTTGAAAAGGACGGCAAAAAATTTGGCACCTATAAGCTAATAGGAATTCGCCACACCTGGTACGAAGTTCCCTGGGAGTGGCTATATGGTCACTTTATTTCTGCGGAGCGCATATATTCAGAGGGTCTTCTCCATTTTGTAAGAGCCAGATTCGAAATTCAACCCCTGCCCGATCTAAGTTACCGTGTCCGCATCTATTTTGGTTGGGTACCTAAAAACCGCAGTAGCCATCTCTTCTTTCAATCGTATCGAAAAAAATTTATTTTGCAATTTTCCAAAACATTGCAGCGATTCACCAGCCAGCAAAGCGCACAAAAAAGTGTATCTATTTCTGTCGTTCCACCAGTTGATCCACTCTCCCCTCCATATTCCACAATACAAAAATCGCAGATTAATATCATTCTAAAAAAGGCAAAAACATATCCCTACGTGACGGCTGAACTCCTACACCGCTGTTTGAACTTTCTTTTTAACGCTCCTCCTGAAAAAGTGGGAAGAATTCGTCCCAAAATCATAGCAAGAGAGCTTGGCGTCACTCTTTATGATATTTTACCAGTTCTGCTTTTTCTAACGAGGGAGGGAACTCTACTACTTTCATGGGAGGTACTATGCCCCAACTGCCAGGGAGTGAAGGAGCAGCATCAGCATCTTTGGGACTCTCCCCACGGCAGCAAATGTGATAAATGTGAAATCGACTTCAGCAAAGTGGGTTACAACATGCTGGAAATATCTTTTTACCCGCATCCCCATTTTCGCAAGATAGAACAACAGATGTTTTGCAGCGCAGAGCCAGCGCAAAAGCCGCAGATACTGATGCAGATCAAAGTGGCAGCTCAGCAAAGGTACCATTTTACTGCCCCCTTTCCCCCAGGACGGTACCGCCTGCTTCGCATTGATCGCCTCGGTTTTAACTACCTGGATATCCTGGAAGATCTTGATTCGACTTCCCTGAGCTGGTCCAGCGAGGATCTGAATGAAAACTTTTCTCTTGGTCCCCGCTCCACGATCCATCTGGTCAACAATCGAGACCTTCCCTCTTATTTTGTCATCCAGGAGCTTGGCATTGATAATGACGTTCTGCGGCCTCACGAACTTTTTAACTTCCAGATTTTTCGAGACCTCTTTCCGGATGAGAAGCTGGCTGATGGGCTCTCCATTAATGTTGGCATCCAAAATCTTCTCTTTGTGGACATCGTGGGATCATCGCGCATCTACAAAGAGGAGGGCGACAACCGGGCCTTTTCTATTGTCAGATCTTTTTATAAAGAGGTGCACCAGATCGCTCAAAGCCACCAAGGAGCCATTGTAAAAACCATTGGAGACGCTGTACTTGCCAGCTTTTCAGATGCGTTATCCGCATTAAAAGCGGCCATGGCCATATCGGGACTCTTTAACGGCCAGAAGGAGGAAACTCCCATAACCACTCGTATCACGTTGAATCGAGGACACTGCCTGGCGGTAAATATGGACAGCACTATTGACTACTTCGGCTCAACCGTAAATATTGTGGCGAAATTGCAGTCCGAAGTTTCTGCGCATGAGATCGCGTTTACCCACGATTTTCTTGAGGATGTCAAGGTAAATGCTTACATGAGCAAAAAAGGATTTAGTTTCCATAACCAGAAAAAAGCAAACATCAAAGGATTGGGTGAAATCCTGTATTATAAGATCAAGATAGCGCAGAAAAATAAATCGCTCTGAGCTTTCTTTCCAGAATTTTTTTCAATACTGCTTTGGCCTCTCAGTGTTTGCGGAATGTCGGGAAAGCCAATTTCCTGCAGATAGGAAACAGACAATTTGCTTTTTCAAGCAAAATCTCCTCGAAGCTGGTTTACCTGCGCTCGCACGCCATAGCTGGCCAAAGGCTTTGATATCCCCTGGACGCTTAGCAAGGAATAAGCGATACAAAAATTGGCAGAGTTACTTCCCCATTTCTACCATGCCTGACATTAATAAAGATATCTCAGCAAGAAAATCAAAAATACGGCAAAATAGAATCCGTAGATGTTCCCCAGCACCGCCATCACCAGGCCAAGGGGAGCTAAACCCTTGCGGTACGCCTCGGCGACAATCGGAGCAGATACCACACCTCCAATGTTCGCCTGGCTGGCCGTTGCCGCCAGAACCAGGGGATATCGAAAAAAAATCATCACCCCCAACACAAATAGGCCATGCAAAAAAATCCAGCAGATGCCAAACAAAAATAAGAGCCCCGAGTTCTGAACACCGCTAAGGTCTGCCTGTGCGCCAATAGCGCTGATTAGCAGATAGAGCAATAGTGATCCGCTTTCGCTGGAGAGAGCTGATAAACGATGATCAAAGGCCAGTACCCATTTACCCAGTGCCAGCGCGAAAACTGAGACCAGGATCACACCCCAGGCTGAGGCAGGCAGCCACCCTTGAAAGGTTGGCAAAAAGGTACTGACCAGACGCCCCAGTGAGGCCAATGCCAGAACCCAAAAGGCGAACCAGGTGAGAGCCAGCGATAAGGATGGCTGAACTCCGACATTATCACGATTTTCGATTGAGTTTTCCAAGGGTAGATATCTTTGAGCACCCTTAGGCCGCACCCAGCGGTCAATGGATCCCTGCCTGCCTGCCAAAAAAAGCAGAAAAGCCATCCAAGAGTAACCAATGAAAGTATCCACAACGATAATCGGAGCGTAACTGCTGCCAGGTATATTGTAGGAGGCGGCCACGGAAACCATATTCAGACTGCCGCCGATCCAGCTCGCCGATAACGGTCCAATCAACTGCCAGGCGTCAACTCCTAACCATGGTTGAAACAGCGGATAGAGGGCAACAGCGCCAATAACGATACCAAAGGAGCCGGCAACCATCAAGACGAGAGCGGGTATCCCAAGTCGTAGGAGTTCCCTTGGTCGCACAGGCATGATTAAAAGAATCAGGGCAAAAAAGAGACCCCAATCTTTCAGAGCCTGATAGAGATCATGCTGCCTCGGAATGAATCCGACGGCAGAGTAGAGCATGGGCAGAAAATAGAACCAGAAGACAGCGGGCACAAATGCGAATACTTTTTTCATGAAGCGAACACGGGAGAGCATCTCAATGGCGATCATATCCGCAAGAAATAACAAAAGGATCTGCCAGGTTGTGGACAATATAGGTTCCTGCATAAAAACTCTCCGTTTGGACTTTTTATCTGTGTAACCCTACGAGAAGACAATATGTCCAGCTTTTTCAAGTTTTACGTGGCTCTAATTTGCCAGAGTCCTTTCATCATCCGCAAAAGTTCTCTGACAGATATCGGTTGACAGAAATCCTGGCTTTGATAATCATAAAAATGGTTAGGCACAAAATTTATACTGCGAAGAAAGAGTTTTTTGCACTTTCTTGTGCTTCGACCTTGCTCAGCACAAGCTTCGTTATCCAAACCGCCGAATTTTCCGCTTGCGCGAAATTCGTACAGATTTGGTTTCCCAGGGCGATGCCGCGCAGCGTCTGTATCGCTTCCGAA
>DYNZ01000014.1:23960-54704 GCA_020720805.1 Leptospira biflexa
TATAAAAGTATAAAAAGGAAGCGATGCCATTGGGAAACCAATTTCTTTTCAGTATAGCTCATTGGCTGTTCCTGATTTTAACCAGTAAAACAACTTATAAAAAAATAGTATGAAAAAAATAACGATCTCTTTCACCCTTTTTATAGCGATAGCCCTTATCTCCCAGTTTCCACTCTCTCCAAACAAAGGATACAGCAAACCACCGAAACGATATCTTGGTACCGCTCATTTTCGCAAGGAGACAGCTCTAGTGAGGGTTCCAGCTACGCCGCTTCTTTTGGCGCCAAATTCAGCATCAAAAAAAGTCCAGGATCTTCTTTACGGCGAGGAGGTTCAGGTGCTCACCTCTATTAATCAGGGTGAGGCAGCAACCTATGCCAAAACATCAGATTGGATCAAAGTACAGACCCAATGCGGATCGATCGGTTACACCCACCGTGACTACCTTTTATTTCTCAACAAAGTTCAGGTATGGTACTGGCAAAGCGATTATGCCCCCTATTCTGTTCGTTTACCCCAGGAGATCCAACCTGATCTGCCTACCTCCTTGGCAGCCGAGCTGAAACAGGAGTGCCCCAAGAGTGCCTCCAAGGCAACCTTACTGGATTTCCAAAAGCAGATACTATCCCCCCGCAACTGCCTTCTCCTCGAGGCTACACCCCTCTCACCAGGCGCTCTGGTATGGCTGGAGCGCAAACCCCAGCTTTCGCAGCAGTTTCGCAACCTATACGCCACTGCCATTTTTGAAAACCGCTCGATTGCCGCCAACCAGCTCTCACCATGGAATCTAGAAAACTCTCTGTGCACCTGGAAAAAAAAGGTGTTTCGGCTACAAAAATCGCTTTTGATACCCTCTGCAAAATTTTCATCCGATCTTGGCGAACAACTCTATGCCACTGCCGAAAAAATGGTAGGCACTCCTTTTCAGCAAAATGGAAACTCTTTTGGGGGCACAGACGATAGCGGTCTTATCTATCTTCTGCTGCGCGCTGCCGGATGGGAGCTTCCGCGCCAGGAAAAACAGTTGGCTCTTTTGGGAAAAGAGATCAAGGATCATTTTACTCCGGGAGATCTCCTATTCTTTCGCTTTTCTCCCAAACCTGGACAAAGATATATTGCTTTTCTTGGCCTTTATCTAAAGGATGGATTATACGCGACAATTTTACCGAATCAAACTGTTACAATCCGCAGTCTTGACCCAAAGGCACCGAATTATGATGAGACCTGGGCTAAAGCGCTCCGATATGGAAAACGAATTTTTTTCATACAGACAAAAGGTAAAATTGTCCCCAAAAATTAATTTTCATCAAATTGCAACAATGATGCGATACGTTTCGAATAGAGATTAAAAAAGGTTCCCTGAAATGACCGTAACGATTCGTTTTTTGCGCCTTCAAAACCATGAGCTTCCGGTGCCTTCGAGGCAGAGCAGTGGTTCATCTGGTCTTGATGTCCAGGCTCTGCTAGCCACAGAGATGGTCCTGGAGCCGGGTGCTCGAGCCTTGATCCCCACAGGTTTTGCTGTCGAGCTTCCCGAAGGATACGAACTTCAGGTACGTCCGCGCAGCGGTCTTGCCCTGAAACATGGCGTTACGATAGTCAACGCGCCAGGAACAATCGACAGCGACTACCGTGGAGAGATCGGAATCATTCTCATCAATCTTGGCGAAAAACCTTACACCATCCAGCCAGGGGAGCGGATAGCCCAGCTCGTATTGCAGAAAAGTTACACAGCGGAGATCATCGAGGTGAGCAAGCTGGAAGCCAGCGACCGGGGAACAGGCGGCTTCGGATCAACAGGAAGATAAGGAAAAATCGGAATGCTTGAAGATAGTATATTGCCCTTTTTTATCGAAATAGCCTACCAGCCCTACCTGGTATACCTTGCTCTTACTGTAGCGATGTTCGCCTCCAGTTTTGGTCTCCCTATTCCAGAGGAGGTAACGCTTATCAGCACAGGTCTGGTTGCTTATATGGGCATGAACAACCCGCCTCCCTACCCCGGAGCCGAACCTGTAAATGTTTACGTCGCTGCTATTGTCGCCTTCCTGGCAGTCTTTTTATCGGATTTAGTAATTTATTTCCTTGGGCGTTTTTTTGGTCGGAAAATTCTCAAAATGCGCTTCATGAAACGCTATGAACCGCGCATGAACCAGATCGCTGCTTGGACCCAAAAATATGGTCAATGGGCGGCCGGTGTGTTCCGCTTTACCCCTGGCATCCGCTTTCCCGGACATTTCTCCTGCGGCATGATGGGGCTTCCCCTGTGGAAATTTATCATGGTGGATGGTAGCGCAGCATTACTCAGCGTACCAATACAGATTGTGCTGGTGGCAAATTATGGAAAAGAGATCATTGCCAGCATAAAGGAGTTTCAAACCATTATCCTGGCGATATTGGCTGTCATCGGTATTCTCTATTTTCTCAATATCTACCGCAAAAAGAGGGCGCTGGCCAAAATAGAAATCAAAGATAAACTTCGTTCCGAAGCAAATCCAACCTGATTTTACTCTCATGACATTTCAAAATATGGTAAAAGGAATCCTGGTTCCAAAATATTTTTCATGGCTGCGGCTTGCCCTAATCGGGATTCTTTTTTGGGAATCACTCTATATTGGCGAAAGCTTTCTTCTGTTCTTTTCCATTTTATCCGATAAGCTCAATACAACCGTAAACCTCGTCAGAGATTTTTTCCGTCTGATTGTTTTCCTTTCACTCCTGCTTCCATTTTTATGTCGTGGTGTCAGCAATATAAAAAAAATTTTTATAGTACTCCTTGGCTATTTTTTTGCAGCTCTACTTCTTTTGATGATTCCTATTTTTCCTTTACTGCAGTTGGATCAATTCCCTCAATTCTATTCCTGGCTCTTTTTTACGGCATATATTGCTCAGCTATTTATCCTTCTTCTTTTTTATGTAAATCAATCCGAATTGCAAAGCTTCGCTCTTTTTTTTATTCCACCATTATCTCTTTTTCTTCTCTATTTTTTTAGTTTTTACCCTGGACCCATGTCCTTTGATTCGATTATGCAGTGGCACCAGCTCTCCTGGTTTCGCTTTCTAAACTGGCATCCTGTTTTTCACACCATGATCATGTGGTTTCTCACTCGCTTCTGGTATTCACCGGCGATTGTTTCACTTTTTCAAATAATTCTTGTCAGTCTGGTTTTTCTGTTTGCCATGCATTATCTCAAAAGCCGCCGCGTACCTACAGCTCTCCTAGTAGTGCTAACGCTCTATTTCGCTCTGCATCCAGTGCATGGAGGGTTCACCATTATTTTATGGAAAGATATTCCCTTTAGCGCCATGATGCTATGGCTCACTCTGATTAGCATGAAAATCGCGGATAGTAAGGGAGAGTGGTTGCGAAAGCCGGGAAACCTTTTCCTGGTGCTCTTTATTCTGGTAAATGTTTCCTTTTTGCGTCATAATGGCATTGCCCCTGTGGCCGGCTTCTTCGCAGGACTCATTCTTTTTTTCTGGAAGCGTTGGCTGCCGGTAATAACTCTCGTTCTGCTTTTTGCTGGAGCCTTTTACACCATTAAAGGTCCTCTTTACAGCTCCTTTCAGATGAAAAGCGGCTTTCCGGGAATCGCCTTCGGCATCACCCACCAGTTGGCAGCGGTAATCCATAATGGCGGCACACTAACAGAGCAGGAATGGAAATTTCTTACCAACATACTTTCTCGCAATGCCTGGAAAAATATGTACTCAAAATATGAATCCAGTATGCTGATCGATCCAAAGGTAATCCCCTTTATCAACAAAAATCATGAAGAACTTGTCAGGATATGGTTGCAGATAATCCGCCGCCACCCGAGGCTAGTGCTACAACACATGTTGGAATCATCCAGCCTGGTATGGAGGATCAGCCATCCGCCAAAAAGTTATTTCTTTACCTTCTGCCACTCTCTTCCGGAAAACCCTTATGGCATCACGCAACAGAGCAAGTTTCCAGGGCTCATGCAGGATATCAAACAGATGTACCGCAATATAAGTGGTCCAAAGTATAATTTTATCTTCACCAGGCCAGCAATCTATTTCTATCTTACAACACTGTTCGCTCTGCTGGCCTTTGTCCGAGGCGGACGATTACGCTATCTTTTCCCCTTTTTTCCCGTACTGGCCAATGTCATGGCGCTGGCTCTGGTTTTACCAGCTCAGGATACCAGGTTTATGTTGCCTGTCTATTTTATTCTACCAGTTATGGTGGGATATTTTTTTAGTCTCAAACCAAGTAAGGACGGCCAGGATCATCTCAACGAAAAATCATACTGGCGTTTCGAATAAATGCAATTTTTCCCTTTTCAGAATCGATTAAATCCTGCACCTGACTGGGGGAAATTTTGGTTACCTGCAACAGCCGACAGAGATTCTCATCCAGAGAGGTAACCAGAAAAATATTTATCCGCTGCGTTTTGGTCATCATCGAAAGCGCCGTACCGCCATTGCCTTCATAGCTGGCAGCAAGTGCTGTAAACGCCTTATCAAAACCACCGGCCTCAAAATAGGGCAGAAAATATTTTGAACCAATCTGATCCAGGCATTCGGCCAATAGAATCAACCTGCCCCCATCAGCAACAAATGAGGCTGCATGATGTACAGCTTTATGCGATTGGATAAAATTAATGTCCTTGGGGTAACCGCCGGCAGAAGCTACTACAAGATCAAACAAATCCCGATTTTTTGAGCGATAAAAATAGTCATGGATATCGCAGGCCCGCAAAAAATCTCCATAATCTGCTCCTACATAAAGCTGGCACACCTCCCCCAGGGTGTTTAAAATTCCATGAATCTCAATGTGAGCCGGCAGCATTTCATAAATCTCCCTGAGATCCTCAGCTAACGGATTTTCACGAAGAGAACCAGGCTGGCACCCAGGCTCCAGTCTTTTGTTGCTTCTATCAAGATAAAGACCATGGTTGTGATAAACAGCAGACCTTCCTGCCAGCCCGGGAAAAAAAAGTTTTCTGCCGCCACCATAGCCGGCAAAATAGTGATGCGAGATAGCACCGAAAGTCAGAATCAATGAACTATCCAGAATATCTTTTCGGACCGTTACCCTTGTACCGCGGCTGGTAGTCCCCAACTCCTGCAAGGCATCCTCGTCATCGCAGTCGTGATGTATAAAGCGGTATTTCTTATAGGTATCTCCATAGGCAGCCAGGCTTTCCTGATCACTCTGTCTGGCATGAGTTCCATAAGCTATGAAAAAAAATATATTGTCCTGAAGAGCACCCTTGTCATGCAGGATTTCAAGCAGCCAGGGAAGGTACAATGGATAACCGCATAAGCGGGTTTTGTCAGAAACAATGATAGCAATACGATTAAAACTCTTTTGCTCTCCTGGTAATACTTCTTCCAGATTTTGACGAAATTTCTTTTTATCAATATCAAAGTCAGGATCCAGTACATTTAGTTCATTGACTCCAGCAGGAAAACTGTAGTTATAATGTTCCTTTCCGAATTTCAATGCAACTGATTTCACGATCCTCTGTCCCAACTCACATCTTAATGATCATTCTGATTTAAAGCTATAGCGAAAAGAAATCGATTCTCTGACAAACACGATGTTTGTCGTGCCGCATTTGACAGGCAGCCTTTTATGACATCCGACTCACAGGATGTGAGGAGTGCCGGATTTGACAGGGATGTCAAAAATCCGGCTTGTCACTTAATATTTATAAAAGGTGTGCCTGTTGTGCCCAGAATTATCGTGGTATTTTTATTGTTCTCGATTGCTTTTTCCATCACCTGGATACGTTGCTGCTCTAATACCTTAAATGTCAAAGCGCGATCCAACTCCATATAAACCTTGGCCTGCTCGCGGGCTATTTCTACCTCTTTGCGTTTGGCCTCCAGTTCTTTACTTTTGGCGACAGCAAGTTTAATCGAATTTTCTACCGATTCATCAGTCCGGATATTGCGGATAATCACTTTGGTAATGATAAAGGTGCCTGGATCATCCTCGTTCAATTTTTTTTGCAAGACTTTATGGATCTCGTCCTTCAAGGCATCACGAAATTTATGGATCTCAAGACTATCATATCGTGCGACTGCGGCATAAGTTGTTTCGCGAGCAATACTTAAAACCAGATGGTACGCAGGATAGTAAACACCAGTAGTTTTATCCTTGGCATTTCGATTCGCGTACTTCATATTGAGTTCCGCAATCTTTTCCGGTTTGGTCTGATAAAATAACTCCAGATCCATATCCGCCAGAGATAAATTGTCCTTCGCTTTGGGTCGCATATTCTCGATGGTAACTGTAATTTCCCGGGCTGAATACTCCTCTACAGATGAGAACATAGCCACATAAAATCCTGGATTTTCTTCTGTCTCATTAATCTTGCCATTCCATGAAGTACGAACTCCCACATTGCCTGTCTCGATAGTTCCACAACTGCTCATTAAAAGCAGCAGAAGAAACACTAACAATCCGACTCCGATCATAATTTTCATTCTCAGCATTTTTATTCTCCTTGCATTTTTTTCTTCAAAGGACTCTGACATAATAGATCATTTTCTCCATTAAAAGGTTGGATATATTTCTTGCTGACTGTCACCTGAAAGATTATTAATTCAAGTGGTTTTTTTTCTCCATCAACATTTTCTTTCATGATTATATCTTATTTGAAAGGGTTTCCAAATCGCTTGCAGAAAAAGACCGATTTTTTTCCAATTTGCATTTTATAATTCGGAAGCGATACGCACGCTGCGCGGCATCGCCCTGGGAAACCAAATCTGCCCGAATTTCGCGCAAGCGTAAAATTCGGCAGTTAGGATAACGATGCTTGTGCTGAGCAAGGTCGAAGCACCAGAAAGTGCGAAAAGCACTTTCTTCGCAGTATACTTTCTAAAAATGATCAACCAGACTCACAGGAGATGTCAGTTTTCCCACCTCTCTACATCCACGGAAACCCTGACTGCCTGTTTTCCGCCGCCCAAGGCAACCCCTTTGAGCGGTGAAACATCAGAAAAATCCCTGCCCCAGGCAACGGTGATATACTGTTCCCCCGCAAGCTGATTGTTGGTGGGATCAAAATCCACCCAGCCGATCTCCGGTATCCACACAGAGAACCAGGCATGGGAAGCATCTGCACCAATCAGCCGTTTTTTCCCCGGAGGCGGTAGAGTTTCCATATAGCCACTCACATACCTGGCAGCAAGGCCTAGCGAACGCACACAGGCAATTCCTACATGTGCAAAATCCTGACACACCCCTTTTTTATCCTTCAAAACCTGAGTCAACGGAGTAGATACCGTGGTATATCCAGGATTATAAGAAAAATCCTGGAAAATCCGGCTCATTAGATCATGCGCAGCTTCCAATAACGGCCTGCCTGGGATAAAAGAGATATGGGCAAAATCGTATACAGCAGCACTGATCGGCAGCAACGAAGAATTCAGCCTGAAAGGCACCAGATCACTACCGGCTGTCCTCGTTTGCTCCAATGCCCTCTCCCAGCTTAGCTGCACCGGACAGGCAAAGGGATCTGGCTGAGCAGTTACCTCGATTTCGCTTGCTGTTTTGACATACAGTTTCTCATGAGGTTCCTGAATGGCAAAATGAAGTACACGGTTTTCAAAAAAATCCCGACGTTCTCGGAGATCAGCCGGATACGGACTGATTTCAAGCTGTTCAAACCGGGAGTGCTGAAAATCTGTGCTTCTCGGCAGAAGATAGGCTTCATTCCGGCTGCGTTCCACAGTTTCTGTATAAAGATACTCTGTGATATGGGTCAGGCGATATCTCATGATTCAGCTTCCTCCAAAGCGCCGCCGTAACGCTGAGGATTCAAAGTCGGAGTGAAATATACACGGGTCAGTACATCAGAAAGGGTTTCTAGTTTCTCTTTCATGTCAGATAAAAACGAGTCCAGGTAGGGATAGCTTCTATCTCCCGCAACCTCCCGGATCAAATCCCGGGAATCAACGTGAATCAATCTGCTGGAAACTGTTTCCATAATTGTCTCTTCCGGGAAAGGCCGGCTTCTGAAAGGATTCACCGGTAATGCCCGGATATGATCCTGAATTTGCCGCAGCTGATAAGCCAGAGCTCTTGGATAATTAGCATCCGCCAGCAGCAGATCCAAAATCGTGGAGGGCTGCATAAAGGAGCGATAGCGTCTGCGGAATACATTCAGACTGTTACAGGTTTTCAGGACAGCTTCCATCATATGAGATTCAAGATGGCTGCTCCTGAAGGGTTCCATGGTGGCCTGTAGAAGTACAATTAAATTCAATGATCTTTCGATACGACGCCCGATATTCAGCATCAACCAGGCGCTCTCTCTCGACATATTTTCACTGATCAATCCACTGAAAGCGGAAAGATGCAGCAGCAGCTGATCAATACTATCATACAATCTGCCCCTGCCGATATTTGCTATGGCTACTTTCGGTTCCCATGTTTTGTTCAGATGATCTACGATGCGCCAGGCCTGCTCCGGAATCATCTCCCGGACAGCATAAGTAGCCCCGGCCAGATATTCCAGCAGGGAACGCAAACTGCCCGCTTTGGCAGGATTGCTGGCCAGCTGCAGCAGCTCCTTTCGCGGATCTTCAAGTCGTTTTTCAGAACCTTCGCCGATAAAACCAGGAAGGGATAGAGTCACCTCGGTCAGTGCAGGAAGTAGATGATTGAGAAGAAGCCTGTCATCGGGATCTCTGAGCTCCTGGAATGCTCTAAGCTTGATAAGAACGGAATGCATCAGACGGGAGGTTCCTTCCAGGCGCTCCACATAACGTCCGGCCCAAAACAGATTTTCAGCAGCACGACTGGGCAGAGCCTTAAAGGTAGGCTCTATTCTTTGGTTTTCTTTCGGTTTAAGCCACAGATTCACCTGCTTCTCGGGCTCACTGGTCAAAACAAAGGTATCCTTAATCGTTCCTTTGCCATGCCAAGGCAGAAGTATTTCCAGACCATCGTGGACATGGGTAAAACCGCCGGGCATAACGGTGTAGGATAAATCATTGGCAGTTACAAAAGTGTGCAGGCTTGCGATTCGGCTCTCCAATCCGGATTCACCGAATGACGGAACCTTCTGAAAATCGGTGATCTCCTGACCGACAAAGAAATATGGCTTTTCCAGAATACTATGCTTCATCGCTTCTTTATCAGACTCAGAATGGAGGCCTGGAATCCAGATTCGGCTGCCGGATGAAGCAAAAATCGGCCGCACTACTAGAGAATCCATATTCTCCAGCACATATCTCTTTTCCTGTTCCTGGCCGCACCACCAGGTAGCCACAGAGGGCAGACGAAGTTCCTCTCCTAGGAAATAACGGCACAATCCCGGCAAAAAAGCCATCATTCCGCTGTTTTCCAGAACCCGGCTGCCTAAAAAGTTCGCACTCTGTACATTTCCAATTCGAATGCTTTCTAACAGCCCCGGAACACCGTGCTGAGAATCTCCCCGCAGTTCCAGAGGGTCGCATAGATCTTCAGGAAGTCTGTTCAGTATGACATCGACACGCTGCAGTCCTTCCACGGATTTGAGCCAGACAGAACCGTCATGCACCACAAGATCCCCTCCCTGAACCAGCGGAAAACCAAGATAGGATGCAAGATAGGCGTGCTCAAAATAGGAGAGATCTCCCGGTCCTGAACTTAAAATCACCACTAAAGGTTCCTGTATATTCCTGACTGCCAGAGAGGCAAGGTGCCTGCGCAGAGTTCGGAAATAGGTGGCAAGCATGTGAACCTGAAATTTCGTAAACAGCTTTGGATAACTGTTCCTCATGACAATCCGGTTTGCCAGAGCAAAACCGGCTCCAAAGGATGGCTGAGTTCTGTCCTCTGTTACACGGAAGGTATGATCCTTACCTTTGGCCACTACGGCTGAATAGATATCCAGGTACTTCATGGAGTCTGGCCGCAGTCGCGCTGATGGATATAAAAATGCAGGATGATGATAAACCAGCTCAGCGGGCAGAAGCTGATTTTTTAACACTCTTTGTTCACCATAAAGATCAGTCAATATCAGGTTCAGCAGTTCAGCCCGCTGCGTCAGACCAGCGGCAAGCTCCTCCCACTCCTGGCTACCCAAAATCATGGGAACAGGATCAAACCTCTGCTCATTTACAGAACCGGTCACAGAAAAAAGATCATGGGTTTCATGAATTTCTTTCAGAAAGCGCTGCGCCTCCTTCTGACGCTTCAACAATCTTTGCGGACCGCTCTTTTCCAGAATGTGCTGCAGCTTCTGCCAATGCTGACCCTGTTCCGAACTTCCGTATAAGGCAGAACCGTCACTGCCCAGCAGCTGAGTTCCTGTTTGCATGTTCAATCTGTTCTCCCGAAACCTGATCTATACTGCAAAGATAATGGTACTCCTCACACCATAGCCAGGGTAGTACTATTTTCTTTTCAGCCTACCTTACCAGAATGATAATGAGATTTTTCAGGGCTTCTGTGTATAGCGTAAATCAAGAGTTACCGGAAATTCTTCCAACGGATCCTCATCAGGCGGCGTCATCAGGCCAGGAGGTGATCCGGTTGGGAAAAATTTGCCCATGGATGAAAGCTCCGGCCTGGGCAGCAGCTGTCCCTGAGTATGTTCCGTAATGGTAAAGAGAGACTGACGCCTGGTTTCAGCTGTTAATGCATTTACCGGCAGATCCTCATAGCTGCGTCCTCCAGGATGCGAAACATGATAACTACAGCCGCCGATTGATCTACCGTTCCAGGTATGGATCACATCAAAGACCAGAGGTGTGTGCGGCCCGATTGTTGGATGAAGTGCTGACGGTGGCTGCCAAGCACGGTAGCGAACTCCGGCTACAAACTCATCGGCTCTGCCGGTTTTCTGAAGAGGCAGACGCCGGCCGTTGCAAACAATCACATGCTTACCCTCTGTAAGGCCGCGCACATGAACCTGAAGACGCTCAACCGATGAATCCACATAACGGGCTGTTCCCTGGCTGCTAACCTCCTCTCCGAGGACATGCCACGGCTCTATGGCAAAACGCAGCTCCAGCTCAATATCATCAATCTGAACGGTCCCGTAACGGGGGAAACGAAATTCAAAAAATGGCTCAAACCATTCCAGCTGAAAGGGATAGCCGGCCGCATTGAGTTCAGCCATGACAGCTTTCATATCCTGACGCACATAATAGGACAGCAGGAAACGGTCATGCAGGGAGGTTCCCCAGCGTATGAGAGAATGTTTGTACGGTTTTTTCCAGAACCAGGCAATCAAAGTTCTTAGAAGCAGATACTGAACCATACTCATCCGGGCATGGGGCGGCATTTCAAAAGCCCGCAGTTCCAGCAGACCCAGCCGGCCGCTATTGCTGCCGGGAGAATAGAGCTTATCCATACAGAATTCAGCACGATGCGTATTCCCGGTTACATCGACCAGAAGATTACGCAAAATCCTGTCTACCAGCCAGGGATTTACGGCATCCCCATCCGGAAGCTGCTGGAATGCGATTTCCAATTCAAACAGGGCATCATCCCGCGCTTCATCAATCCTGGGAGCCTGACTGGTCGGACCGACAAACATTCCTGAAAATAGATAGGAGAGCGCGGGGTGGTGCTGCCAGTAGGTGATCAGACTGCGCAGCAGATCCGGCCGGCGCAGCATGGGGCTGTCTGCAGGTGTGGCTCCCCCCAGAGTAATGTGATTACCCCCGCCAGTTCCGGTGTGTCTGCCATCGAGCATAAACTTTTCTGTACCCAGTCTGCATAGACGGGCCTGTTCATAAAGAGCAGTCGTATTGTTGACGATTTCCTGCCAGGATCCGGCAGGATGTATATTAACCTCAATGACACCTGGATCCGGTGTAACACTGAATTTTTGTACGCGCCAATCCAGGGGGGCATCATATCCTTCGATGACCACCGGCATTTTCAATGAAGCAGCTGCTTCCTCAAGCGCATGGATCAGATCAAGATAGTGCTCCAGAAAACCCAGCGGGGGCAGAAATAGATAGAGCCTGCCTTCCCGGGCTTCGATACAAAGAGCGGTTCGTGAAATGTCCTCTGGTTCTGAATCCGCCTGATTTCTGTCTGCAGCGGAACCCTGGTCTTTATCAGGTTTTGTAATTTTTTTTCCAGAAGAATTCTCCAGGGACGGAAGGTCAGCAAACTGACTCTGTTCATAAAGCAGCTCCTGCTTGTCCGGGTCAACCCACAGCAGAGAATCAAGCGGCAGCCTGAACCCCATAGGTGAATCTCCTGGCAGCAGATAGAGTTTTTCTCTGCGGAATGTCCAGGGAGTGCTTTTCCAGAAGCCAGCAGAATGGCTCCACTGCAAAGGCAGCACATAACCGGCGGTTCGTCCCAGCCCCCGTTCCAGTACCCGGGCAAGCGAACGTCTTTCAAAACCATCGCTCAAATCTGCTTTGTGCGGATCCAGATTCAACGGAATATTGCCCTCTTTCCATATATAATAATAGGCATCCTCATAGGCCGGCAGCAGACTCTGCTCAGCCAGACCGAGAATCTTTGTCAATTCTTTTCCAAAACGCTCTGCGTCATGCTCATTCAGTTTATAATCCTTATGAATATCTGCCAGCAAAGAAAAATCTTTCCATACCGGACTGCCGTCTTTGCGCCAGATACAGGAATAGGCCCAGCGCGGCAAAGCTTCACCTGGATACCATTTCCCCTGTCCAAAATGCAACAGACCGCCCGGCGCAAAGACCTCTTTGAGACGCAGCAGAAGATCATAGGAAAGCTGGCGCTTGTGCTCGCCGTCGGCACTGATATTCCACTGAGCGCTATCCATGTTATCTATGGAAACAAATGTCGGCTCTCCACCCATAGTCAGACGGACATCCCCAGCAAGCAGATCTTCATCGACTTTCTGCCCCAGAGCCATGATATACTGCCACTGCTCATCGCTGTAGGGTTTTGTTACTCTGGGATCCTCATGGATTCGGCTCACCCTGTTTTCGTGGAAAAACTGTACCTGACAGGGATCGGTTGCACCTTCTAGCGGCGCGGCGCTGACCGGATGCGGAGTGCATGCCAGAGGAATATGGCCTTCTCCGGCAAGTAATCCGGAGGTCGGGTCCAGACCGATCCAGCCAGCCCCGGGGATATATACCTCTGTCCAGGCATGCAGGTCCGTGAAGTCTTCTTCCGGCCCGGAAGGTCCATCCAGAGACTTCACATCCGCTGTCAGCTGAATCAGATAACCGCTGACAAAACGGGCTGCCAGACCAAGGTGCCGGAAAAGCTGCACCAGCAGCCAGGCCGAATCCCGGCACGAACCAACAGCCTTTTCCAAGGTGACCTCACAGCTCTGCACACCCGGCTCCATTCTTACGGAATAGGCAATCTCTTCCTGGACTTTGCGGTTGATGTTAACCAGAAAATCGATTGTTTTGATTTCAGAACGGTCTACTTCAGAGAGCCATTGCATGACCCTGGAACCGGATTCATCTTTTTTGAGATAGGGGATAAGCTCTTCCTGCAGCCGATCATCATACTGAAAAGGATACTTTTCCGCATACTCTTCTATAAAAAAATCAAAGGGGTTGTAGGCTGCCATATCCGCAATGATCTCCACCTCAATGCGCAGCTCCGTTGCCTTTTCCGGGAAAACCAGTCTAGCCAGAAAATTACCAAAGGGATCCTGCTGCCAGTTGAGAAAATGATTTTCAGGTGTAACCTTCAAAGAGTAGGCACGAATCGGAGTGCGGCAATGCGGAGCCGGCCTCAGACGCAGGATATGAGGAGACAGCGCCACCTGTCTGTCAAAGGTGTAGAATGTTTTGTGACTGCAGGCGACACGAACGGGCATAGAACCTCCTGAGAATGCTGCTGAATCCAGACAGAAAAACTGCCGGGGAAAATATACCGAAAAGAAATTGGTTTTCCCCTTGGCATCGCCCTGGGGAACCAAATCTGTTTGGATAACGAAGCTTGTGCTGAGCAAGGTCGAAGCACGAGAAAGTGCGAAAAGCACTCTCTTCGCAGTCTAGTACAGCTGCCCGTTTGAAGAAACACGAACAGAGCTCTTTCTGGATTACAGAATGTGTCTACCGGGCGCGGCTGACAATGTTATCAATAGAAAAAAAATCTTCAAAAATCGATTTTGATATATCATTCATTTTAATCTGGAAATCATCGAGATACTCATGCATCCCAAAAGAAATAATCTGCTGTATGTCCGTATACTCTAACTGTGACCGTAAAAGACCCAGTTTCTTGGCCGTAGCACTCATTCCGCTTCCGGTGGAACCGGAGACAATGTGCAAAGATTTTTCTGCTATGAGAAGACAGCGAAGCATGGCCCGCGGAAAATCCTGATCCAGTATCAAAAATTCTGTTATATGGCTGACGTTGAGCTTGCCGTATTTTTTTCTATACATATCAAAAGCGCTGGCTGATTTAAGCAAGGCAGCCCATTGAATCAGATCCACAGGTGTATCTACCTCCTCCGGTCCAGGAAGAAGGATGTGATATTTCACATCAAGGATCCGTGACGTTTTATCGGCACGCTCCAGCAGCTTTCCCACATTGCCGAAATGCCAGCCATCCGTTCTGGCAATGGTAGCGTCAAACAGCCCATACAGAAGCAGGCAGCCCTTTTTAATTTCTGTAAAAAAACTTCGGGGATCTTCAATTTTCCAGAGCTTTTTTTCCATGCCGTTTTTTACGAAATAGTAAAGAAAATTCACCTGTTCCCAGACCTCTCTGGTAATTTCAGGACGGATGGAACGGGCATTTTCGCGGGCCTGCACCAGACAGCTGTAGATCGAACTCGGATTTTTCTCATCAAAACCCAAAAAATGGATCACTGAATTTTTATCAGCCTTCTTATAACCTTTTGAAAAAAGCTCCCAGTCTCCCGTTGTGACAACAAGAGGCTTCCATTGCTCAGTCTGATCAGGGGGCATCTCAAGGGAAAGATTGAAATTCACATCCACAAAACGGGCATAGTTTTCCGCCCGTTCAATATATCGGTGCATCCAGTACATGGCATCTGCTACCCGGCTTAGCATATTCTTTCTCTCAATTCCCTTTCATTGTGATTTCAATTTATTGAATTTTAACTTCTGAAATGATCCTGTCACATTTCAGGAAACAATTAAATCCTGATTCAGAACCCAGGTATCTTTACTGCCGCCACCCTGAGACGAATTCACAACCAGCGAACCTTTTTTTAAAGCAACCCGCGTCAGCCCTCCTGGAATAATATTGATATCCTTTCCATAAAGAATATACGGACGCAGATCCACATGCCGGGATTCTATGGCCCCCTCTGTCAGGGTCGGCACAGTGGAAAGATTTATCACCGGCTGCGCAATATATTTACGCGGGCTGGCCTTGATCTTTTCGGCAAATTCAGAATGTTCTTTCCTGGTCGCCTTTGGACCTATCATCATTCCATAGCCACCTGAAGCGTCAGTCTGCTTAACGACCAGATTTGCAATATTCTCAAGTACATATTTGTAATCATCAGGCTCATCGCAGATATAGGTCTGCACGTTGGGAATGACCGCCTCTTCACCCAGATAAAATTTGATAATCTGCGGCACATAGGCATAGACAGCCTTGTCATCGGCAATACCTGTACCGGGCGCATTGGCCAGCACAACATTTCCCTTGCGGTAGGCCTGAAACAAACCGGGCACACCGAGCATTGAATCCTTTCGAAATACCAGAGGGTCAATAAAATCATCATCAATTCGGCGGTATAGTACATCAACCCGCTTCAGACCCTTGGTAGTCACTTTATATACAAAATCAGATTTGACGACCAGATCCCGTCCTTCGACTAACTCCGCACCCATCTGCTGAGCGAGATAGGAGTGTTCAAAATAGGCCGAATTATAAATCCCCGGAGTCAGAACAGCAATGGAAGGTTCAGGTATCGAAGAAAGAGATTCGAGCATATCCCTCAGATAATGGGTGTAGTTGTATACAGGTCGAACATTCAGCTGGCGGAACAACTCCGGAAAGGTCCGTTTCAGAATCTCCCGGTTTTCGAGCATATAGGATACACCAGACGGCGACCGCAGATTATCCTCCAGTACAAAAAACTGACCACCGTCACCACGGATAATATCCGTTCCGGTTATATGGCTCCAGACCTTCAGTGATGGATTCAGACCGACACACTGCTTTAGAAAGCTGGCGCTCCTGAACACCAGAGATTTAGGAATTATTTTTTCTTTTAATATTTTCTGATCATGGTAGATATCGTCAATAAACAGATTCAGCGCCAGAATCCTCTGCTTTAATCCGCGTTCCAGGTAATCCCACTCAGCACTGCTGATGATCCGCGGCAGAATATCAAGATGCAGAATCCGCTCAATGCCCTGATTGTCACTATACACGTTAAACGTCATCCCGAGAGAAAGCTGAGCCCGATCAGTGGCATGCTGCAAATTTGATAATTTCTTTCCCCCAAGCTGTATTAGCCGGCTGCGCAACGATTCATAGTGGCCGCGCACCCTGCCATCTACATCAAACATTTCATCATAAAATTCTGAGGGTTTATAATTATCCAAGTTTAGATGAATCATGCATTAAAAATTTATAGAAATTTTTTCAATTCTGACTCTTTCTCGGATGATTTTCATTCAAGAGTCAATATTAGATGAAATCCAAATAAAATATATGTCAACAAGAATAATTTAAATGGACATTAGCGGCTAACGAGGAGTAAAATAAAATCCATAATTTTCTACATTTCTTTTGCTTTTCATTTATGCAAAGAAAAAACTGCGGTCGGCATTACAACGGTTCTGGTCTGGCAAAGAAAAAACCTTGCACCATATCACAGGTTGTTTTTTTCAGCTCATCAACCTGCTCCTGGCTCTCAACGCCTTCTGCGACGACCTTAAAATCAAGTATCTGAGCGAGGTTGCATATAGAAGAAAATAGTCCAAAACTTTTCTTGTCGCAACATATATCATCTACAAAGGATTTATCTACTTTTAATTCATCCAATGTGATCCGTGACATATAATGCAGCGACGAAAAGCCCTTGCCAAAATCGTCCAGAGAAATCTTGATTCCAGCCACCCTCAGCCTGGTTATAATCCTTCCGATTTTACTAATGTCTTCGATAAAAACATCTTCAGTTAACTCCAGTGTGACCTGTTTGGCGACTATATTATGGGCATTGATAGTATCAATGATATAGTCCGCAAAACCAGGTTTAAGAAAAAAAAGAGGCGATATATTTATCGCAACCGAAATATCTTGGCCAATTTTTTCTTTTAATAAAGGCAGTTCTACAAGAATTTTCTCAAAAATAATTTTTCCGAAAGGAATCATCAACTGGTATTTGTTGAGCACCGGCACAAAATCGGAAGGACTCACACTCCCCAGCTCTGGACTATTCCAACGCGCCAGGGCTTCAGCACCGCTGATAAGACCTGTTTTCAGATTGATCTTATTTTGGTAATGGATCTGAAAATCCTGATTCTCAATTGCCCGCTCTAAAAGTTTGCGCATGCGCAACTCAGCCTCCATGTTTTCCATCATAGGCGGGTAAAAGCGCATGACACCAGTACTTCCGGAATCCTTGGCATAGCGCAGCGCAATTCCAGCCTTACGGAAACACTCATCTGTACTGGCTGCCTCTTCAGGAAACGCAACCACAGAAATAAAAAATTCGATGCGTGGTGAGATAAGCCTCTGCGGCAGCCTGTTATAAAAATCTGTATGAAATTCAATGATGCGATCATCGAGGGTCTGCTCGTCCCAACCTTCTACCCAGCCGGCAAACTCATCGCTCTCCAATCGGGCAACAAGAACAGACCTGCTGGAATAGCTGCGAAACAAGGTGCCTAAAATGGCAAGCACCTCATCGCCTACCTCCTGACCGAGTAGTGAGTTGATTATTCGAAACCCCTTGATGTTAAAGAGCAGGAAAAAACCGGATACCCCGTATTGATGCTGACGCTCGCGGATCATCTGTTCAAATTTGTAGCGGTTTGGCAGGCCTGTCAATTTATCCGTATAGGCGATCAGCTCAACAGTCTCCTGGCTAGCCTGCAATCTGCGGTTAGCGTCCTGTAGAATCTCATTTGCAACCTGTAATTCCACAACATTTTTCTGCAGATAATCCTTTAACACAGAAATAATTGTATAAGAGACCAGAAAAAAAATAATTACCCCGATGGCAAGAGCTCCCCAGTACACGCCCTGATTCATCTTGATAATCAGCTCTTCGGCATAAACCAGCACTCTTAGTTGCACCAGCAGGGTCATAATCAAAAGGTAAAGAATCGTTCCCCAACCGACCAGTAAAGCATAGCGCCGCGGCAGAAAGACGATGGCGATTACCTGAATCAGCAGTAGAAATAAAATTCCTGTTCCCATCAATCCGCTATATACTAGCGACATTGCGCCATGCACAGTGATACTAACAAGAATCGCTATAGTTTTAACCGAAAAGTTGACGTAAGAACGCAAAAAGAAGAGAATCAGAAAGAGAGAAGCAAACGCAAGATCTACCCAGGCAAAAAAATAATTTACCGGATTCGTAAACAACAACAAAGAGGCGCTAAAACTAGCGACAACAGCCGGCAGCAACAATTTGTCCATTAAAGGAGCTAACTCCCGCTCCAATGGCTGTCCGTAAAGATTGTTCATAGAATCTTTTTTACCTGGATCACAACAGAACCCTTTCAATACCCTCGGATTTCGCTTTGCTGATAAAATCCGACATCCAATTTTCACCAAGCAATTTTTCAACAAGTTCAAGAATGATATATGTTGGCTTCAATCCTGTGTCTTCTTTATACCGCGTCAACCCCTGCAGACAGGCGGGGCAACTGGTAAGCAGCCTGATCTGATTGATCCGCGCTTTATCCTTGATCTGGGTGTCGCCGGCATTGATCTCCGCATCCAGATCCATTCGCGTAATCAAATTCCGAATATTCCTGTTAAGCTCCTCTTCCTTGCTAAAACGAACCTGGGTGGCCACATCGGGTCTAGCCACAGAAAAAGTTCCAGCTTCACCACAGCACCGTTTGGACATGGTAACCGGTTTGGCCATTAACCCATCAACCACACTCTTCACGTTTGTATTTTTTAACGGAGAGTGGCAGGGATCATGGTAAATATATTCATGACTATTGGCATCCAGATTTTTTAGACTAACTCCTTTTTCAAAAAGGTACTCATGGGTATCCAGCAGGCGGTATCCAGGAAAAATGGTCTCTAGATCGTAATGCTCCAACTGTTTCAGGCAGGTTCCACAAATCACAAGTACTGTACTGATATCCAGATAGTTTAAGGTGTTGGATATCCGGTGAAAAAGCACACTGTTCTCAACCGTAATTTTTTTCGCTAGCTTCAGTTGGCCCGAAGTTTTTTGCGGATAACCGCAACAGATATTCGATGGCGGCAACACAATCTGAATCCCCTGTTCGTATAGCATAGCAAGGGCAGCTAAGCCCACCTGGCTATGAAGTCTCTCAGCGCCGCAGCCGGGGAAGAAAAAGACCGCTTCGCTCTCCGCTGTCACCTTATGAGGATTGCGGAGTATCGGTATCATAGTTGGATCATCCAGACCAAGGTAGCCGCGTAGCGTATTGGCAGGTATCTCCGGCAGCTTTTTACGGAGAGAATGGTGTACAGTCGCAACTAGACCCAGAGGCTCATTGGTTGAGACAGGAATCTGCCCTCTGCGATCCAGCTTGAAACTGCGCAACAAATTTGTTCCCAAACGCTGCGCCCAAAATCCCTGACGCAGCAGCACCTTATAAAAAAGTTGAATCCCTTTAAATTCCGTCTGGCTGAGATAATGCATCGCCACCTTGGAACCGATACTACTTCTCTTTTTTTCCCACTCCAGCAAGAGATTGCGTATCTGAATCGTGACATCACCAAAATCAATATCTACCGGACAGGGCTTGAGGCACTTATGACAAACGGTACAATGGTCGGCAATACTATTGAGCTCCTGAAAATGGGTCCAGGAGACACCGCGCCGCGTCTGCTCTTCGTATAAAAAAGCCTCTATCAGCAGTCCACTGCCAAGAATTTTATTTCTTGGAGAATATAGCAGATTTGCTCTGGGCACATGGGTTGAGCAAACTTTTTTGCATTTACCGCAGCGGAGACAATTTTTTATACTTTCATTCAGGTCATGAAGTTGACTTTGCTCCAGGATTAAAGCCTCCTGCCGCAATAACCGCAGAGATGGGGTATAAGGAAACTTCTCCATGGATTCAGGAAGCAGCTTGCCCTTATTAAAATGGCCATGGGGATCCACTTTCGCTTTGTAATCTGCAAATGCTCTCTTCTGCGCCTCATCCAGATAGCGGTACTTGGTCAAACCTATTCCATGTTCACCGGAAATAACCCCTTTGAACTTGCGTGCCAGCTTCATGATACGTTCGACAACATATTCAGCGTCCCGCATCATCTGGTAATCATTGGAGTTGACCGGAATATTCGTATGAACATTTCCATCACCGGCGTGCATATGCAGAGCGACAAACAATCGCCCTGAGCGAATGCTCTCATGGATACTATCCATTTTTTTTCGAACACTCTCCAGTTCACTTCCGCTAAAAATCTGTTTAAGCACTTTTTCCACGCTGGCACGAAAGGAGATGCGCAGCCTACGCCTCAGAAGCAGATCAATAATTTTTTGTTTATAATCGCAATCCGCACAGGCTAACGATTTTAGTAGAGATTTATGCGCTGATGCGGTTTCAGAAAAATTTTCCAGTATAAAACTCCATTGCTCGCGTACCTCGCTCAGATGGGACAAGGCCTCTTCCCTTTTTTTATCCAGTATTATTTCGCGCTCGTTGCTGGACACATAAGAGCGCATCTTTTTCAATTCAGGCATAGGCCCGCGCAGGTAGGCGCTGAATCCGTCAACAATAGCAATTTTATTCTTCAGCGAAAACTCAATATTGATAATTTCTATTTCGCGGGTGTAATCCGCCAAATATTGAATCGGGATAACCACGTCTTCATTGATCTTGAAAGCATTTGTATGCGCCGCTATCGCCGCTGTCCTGGAGCGATCCTCCCAAAAATTCTTTCTTGCCTGGGGAGTAGATGCGATAAAACCCTCCGCTCCATATTTTTCCACAAACCCGACGATGGTTCTAGCCGCTTCATCAACGTCCTCTTCACGCTCGCCCGAAACATCCGAAAAAAGAACCATCTTGGGATTTAGACCGCTTGCCGATTTGACATTGTACTTCACAGCCCGGATATAACGTTCATCGAGATGTTCAAGGGCAGTCAACAGCACCTTGGACTGGTTGTCAAAATGGTCCCGGATTTCATGGATGGCATTGACCGCACCCCCCAGATCGTCGCCAAAAAATTCCAGACAGACAGTGCGGGTAAATGAAGGCATACGATGCAGCATAAAGGTGGCAGAGGTAATGATTCCATCTGTACCCTCCTTCTGCACCCCAGGAATCCCTCCCAAATACTTGTCCGTTACATCCTTACCAAGCCCCTGGCGTCGGAAAGATTTGCCAGCCAGCTCAAGAATTTCCGGAGAACCAATCATCTTTTTTCGGTTACTGTCAAAACGGCTGATCTCATAGATGATCTTCGGTTGGCGATGAACCTTGCCAAAATTGGTGTCAAGACGCCTCACATCGACCCAGTTACCATCCGGATCCACCATGGTCCAGGCGTACAGATTATCCACGGCTGTACCCCAGGCCACAGCTTTTTTCCCGCCTGAATTCATGGCAATATTTCCGCCAAGCGTGCTAGCATTGATGGAGGTTGGATCTACAGCGAAAATAAAACCCTGTGTTTCTGCAAAATCAGCAAGGTGCTTGGTTATCACCCCTGCCTGAGCCTGCACGAATCCGATCGATGAACCGACCTGTGGCGGCACAAAGTTGTTGATTCGATCCAATTTTTCGGTATTAATGATTGCTGTCTCTTCATATAAGGGAATCGCTCCGCCAGTATAACCTGTTCCGCCCCCCCTGGCAATGATAGTCAGCCCCAGCTCGATGCAGGCTCTGACGAGGGGAGCCACCTCCTCTTCCCGATCCGGTGCCAAAATGACCATTGGATACTCGACACGCCAATCTGTTGCGTCGGTTACATGTGAAACCCTGGCAAGAGCACTGAAGTCAATATTCTCCTTGTTGGTTATCCTCGCAAAGCGAGCCAGAGCCTTGCGCCGCTTTGCCAGATGCCGATTCAGCCAACGCTGAAAATTGGCCACAGACTCTCTCGCCTGCACCAGCAGATGCTGCACCAACTCATTGTCATTGGCACGCGCCGCAATCTGATCAAGCCGATGCTGCAAAGCGGAAACCAGCAATTTGCGCCGTTTTGCATTTTGAAACATATCATCCTGCAGATAGGGATTGCGCACAATCACCCACATATCGCCAAGCACCTCAAACAGCATGCGCGCTGAGATCCCTGTTTTTCGGCGGCTGCGCAGCTTTTCCAGGATCTCCCAGGAGGCCTCGCCAAGAAACTTATTCACAATCTCCCGGTCAGAAAATGAGGTGTAGTTATACGGTATCTCGCGGATTCTATTGCCTGTCGCTTGCATATTCGGATTTCTTTCTTTATGATAAAAGTATTTAGTTCCAGGAACCTCCATCCCATCACAAAACAGTAGTTCCCGCAGCTCTATCCTTGTAAGATACACGAGAATGAAAGGAATGGGGCTTGTTAAGAGGCAAGTGAAAAAAAAGAAATAGCCAGAATCACATGATAGAAAGTAAAAATTCTGCTCCCGAAAACTCACCGCAGCAATCGGGCTTATCGTTAGATTACCAACCTCTCGCTAAAGGAGATCGACAAGCTGTCGATGTGCCCGGCGCTTCGAGAACTTCAGCGACCGGCGATGAGCCAATACGCCCGGCCGCTTCAAGAGCCTCAATGACCGGGTAGAGGTCACTGAGGTTCTCGAAGTGACCTCTACCCAAAACCCCTCGAAGCCAACAGGTACACCCGGTCCGCTGACTACTCAGCGTGACATGGGCTGAGTTGTCATGTCGAGTAGCCCACTTTGTGGGCGTATCGAGACATGACAACGCAAACCATCCTAAGGCCTATTTGCCACCCTTACTGGCCGAATCGATATCCCGACGCAGGTTTTGCGTTTTCTTATCAAAAACATGAGAAGACATCTTCTTCACATAGTTGAAATATCGATCCTGGATACTTTTTTCTCCAACTTCGATAGCCTTCCGTTTGTCTGCATCCTTTTCCAAAAGCTTATTCCGGATCAGCCAACCATTTGCTTTGTTGTATTTGGCAGTTTCACAGGATTGATATTTATTAAACTCTTTATGAATACAAACCATAGTCTTGTAAAACTGGTTGAGCTGGTTAAAGGAGGCCTGTAGCGCTTTCATCATCTCTGCAGAGCTGTTGACATTGTGATACTCTGCTCCTGCCACCTCAGCCATGCACTGTAGCTGCTGTTTCGCCCTGCCACTGACGCCAAAACCGATCACATGTATGACTGGTTTAGCCGGACTTTTCTTGAGCGCATAGATCGCTTCAATTGGATTGCCCTGGCAGGACTCCTGCCCATCGGAGATAAAAATCAGGGTGTTATCATCCTGCTTTCTTTTTTCCAGGATCTCTTTTGCGATCTCCAGTGATTTGGCCATAGGGGTCAATCCGCTCTCTTTAATCTCCTGGATTGTTTGCAGCAGCTTTGCTTTATCTATGGGTTGAATTTCATGCACCATGGCGATTCGTTCGCAGCTTTTTCCTTTGATCCCGTGGGCACTATAGACCATCAAACCGGCATAAGCGTTGTCAGGCATGGTGTTGATATAACCGCTGATCGCCTCCTTGGCTGCCTCCATTCGCGTGCGGCCATCCCGGGTGCGCGAGCTCATAGAGCCTGACGCATCGAGGATGATCAGGATATTTTTACGCTCTCCTAAGCGAGTAATATCCCCCTTGATATTTCCGCACTGCATCTGCGCCATACAATCATCCACCTTAGCTGAATAGCCGAGCGCCTCTTCAATAAAATCGGGATATCCGTCAAAATCGTCATCCCTGCTCTGCTCCTTCGTTTCCAAAGCCCTATGGCAGGAGTCTGCCTGCAGTGTAATCGGCACGAAAAAAACCGCGCACATGACGAAAAAAGCAAAATATCTCCGTTGAATATTACGATTCCAAATCATGGTTCACTCCTGATATAATGTTGTACCAATGGCTAAAGACAAAATAACTCCATGAACAGCCTCTGACAATCCTTTTTTTCCCCGCGGTGATTTCCTCTCTCCTAACCTGGAAAGAACCCACAACGAACGACACCCATTTCCATGAAGATTGCGAACCATGAACGACATTTTACGAAAGAAACAGTTTCTTTTAAAAAAATAGTTTATTTATTTTACAAACTATGAAGATATTGTAATTTTAATATATAATCCCAAGTAACAGAGCACGTCTCTAGCGTTTGAGAAAGAGCAGCAAAGGCTTTTCAATGAAAACCTTTTCTGTAGCTCTATGCACTGTGGACTTTATTAACATTTCAAAATATTTTAAGGACGGTATGGCAATGAGAAGAACCCTCTTCAGAACAATCTCTCTCCTTGCAATTGCGGCCCTGGTTGCCCTGGCAATCAGCGGATGCAAAGGCAAAAGCAAAGCAGATAAACTCTCTTTCGGCGGTGGCCCGACAGGAGGAACCTTTGGTCACTTCGCGAATGCAATCTCCCTGATGCTCAGCAAACAGATGAAAAAGGATGTCTCTTCTGAGGGAACAGGCGGATCTGCAGCAAACCTCAAAATGATCAACTCTGGCAGCCTGAGCTTCGGAATCGTCTATTCCGGCGATGCTTACCTTGGCCGTCAGGGCAAATTGGCAAAAGATGCGAATAAATATACCGATGTTCAGGCTGTCTCCTTTCTGTATGGAGCACCAGCTCAATTGGTTGCCCTTAAATCCAGCAAGATCAACAGCCCTATGGATCTGGTTGGCAAAAAAGTAGCAGTAGGCAACGCTGGCTCTGGTGCCGCCCTGTCAGCCGAAAGATACTTCAAAGCCTTAAAGATCTGGGACAAAATTAAACCACAGTTTCTTGGTTACTCTGCAGCAGCATCTGCCTTAAAAGATGGTCACGTGGCTGCTTTTTGGGTACTAGTAGGCTATCCTAACTCCTCCATCATCGAAGTAGCGACTGTGGAAAACATCGTCATTCTCGATCTGGTCGATGCAGGCGAAAAGGGAGGATTCTTCAAAGAGTTTCTTTTCTATGCCAAAACAGAGCTTCCAGCCAACACCTACAAAGGACAGACAAAAGCTGTGAAAACCTTCATGGATGTTGCTCTGTGGGCAGCCAGCAGCAAAGTTTCCGAGCAGGTTGTCTATGACGCACTGAAAATCGTCTACTCCGAAGCAGGATTAAAGACCATGGTTACTGCTCACACTGCTGCGAAAGCGATGAGCCTGAAAAGCGGTATTGACGGCATTGCCACTCCAATGCATCCTGGTGCAAAGAAGTTCTGGAAAGAGCAAAACCTGACCATTACCAAAGATATGGAATAACAAAGAATTTCTAATTCACCTGACAAATACAAAACCGCCCGAAAACGGGCGGTTTTTTTTGCCCCGTTTTTTTTTCGATTTACGACAAAAGCGTTATCCGTACGTTCGTTTCCAACTCCCTACTTTATATCCTATCGTGGCCAACCCGCTTACAGGGGGGATTCTACTTATGCATTGAGGATGTGACGATGGCACAGAAACCGGAAATCGAACCGCAAGCCGTGGACCAGGAGACCCTGGAAAAGATTATCAAACAAGAGGAGAAGGATGTCCGCAACCTGTCCGGGTTCTGGAAATACCTGATCTCCGCTCTAAGCGTATTTATGGTAGGATTCTATTTTTTCTCTTCTGGCCTGGTTCCACAAAATGTGGAGCTACATCGGGGAATCTATGTGATGATAACCTTTGTTACCATCTTTCTTCTTTACCCTTTTCACGCTAGCAACACTGGTCTGCTGCACCGGGTCATTATGACGATACCGGAAGGGTTACGTAAAATCCTTTTCAACCGCAACCGTCCAGGCCTTTTTGACATTACCCTTGCGATCATCTCCATCCTGACTGTGGGCTACTGGATTGCCGAGTATGCCAATTTGAACTATCGCGCCGGAGCCTATACTGACTTGGATTATATGGTTAGCCTGGTTGGTCTGCTAATCGGCTTGGAGATCTCCCGACGTATCCTGGGCTGGTCCATGACCCTGGTCGGAATCGGGTTTCTCCTGTATACTCTTTTTGGGGATATTCTACCGGAACCCTTTGACCACCGCGGCTTCTCGCTGCATAAATCCACAACCTATTTCTTTCTGGAGCAGGATGGCGTCTTTGGCGTTATGGCGGATGTTCTGGCCACCTATGTGATTCTGTTTATCTTTTTTGGCGCATTTTTGCGCAAATCAGGCGCAGCCAGCTTTTTTATGGATTTCCCCATGGCGCTGGCTGGACGCTCCACAGGCGGCCCTGCCAAGGTCGCGGTCATGGCATCTGCTATGTTTGGCTCTATATCCGGCAGCGCTATCGCGAATACTGTCAGCACCGGTACCTTTACTATCCCCTTGATGAAGAGGGCAGGTTTTCGACCCCATATTGCCGGCGCCATTGAACCAGCCGCCTCAATTGGCGGTATGTTTATGCCTCCTGTTATGGGGGCGGGCGGATTTTTGATGGCAGAGTTGACCGGCATCTCCTATACCGATATCATGATCATGTCTGTTTTCCCTGCTCTGATCTATTTCCTTTCGGTCTTTGTGGCCATTCACTTTGAGGCAAAAAAATACAATATCAAGGGTATTCCCGAATCGGAGATAGGCAAACCGATGGATGTTCTGCGAAAGCAGTGGTATATGTCTCTTCCGCTCGTTATCATCGTTGTCCTGATGCTGGTTGGTTACTCTCCTGGTTTTGCCGCATTCTGGGCCACCCTCTCCTGCATCGCATTAAGCTGGGTGAAAAAAGAGACCCGTATGGGTATCCGTGAAATCTATGATGCCATGCTTGACGGAGCCAAAGGAACCCTGGTTATCGGGGCAACGGTAGGGGTCATCGGTATCATCATCGGCTCCATCGCACTGACAGGAATCGGACTGAAATTTTCGGATATCATAATCTCTATGGCCAATGGCAATCTGGTGATTGCTATCCTGCTGATCGGACTGGCCTCTCTTGTGCTGGGTATGGGTGTGCCTGTTACAGCAGCCTATCTGATCACGGCTGTATTAGCTGTTCCCGCCCTCAAGGAGATGGGAGTCCTTATCATTGCCGCACACCAGCTTGTCTACTGGTTTAGCCAGGATTCCAACATTACGCCGCCTGTAGCGGTTGCCGCCTATGCCGGCGCCGCCATTGCCGGCTCAGACCCCTGGAAAACAGGGTGGGCCTCCTTCCGCTACGCCAAGATGCTCTATATAATGCCGTTCCTGTTTGCCTATACCCCGGCAGTTTTGCTTCAAGGTAGCACAACAGAGATCATCACTTCATTTGCCACCACGACCCTGGGAACCATCTTCTTTGGCAGCGTAACAATGGGTTATCTCCTGCGCAACACCAAATGGTATGAGTGGGTTGTCCTGGCGCTGGCCACTGGTCTGACCTTTGTGCCCTATCTGCCCTACTATCCGATTGGTATCGGTTTGTACCTCGTCATCTTTTTCTGGCAGAAATTTACCCTCAAACAGGCCAGTGCCGGAGGTGCAGCATGATATCCCTATCCAAAATCTTAGTCCCCACAGACCATTCCGACACATCCCTGAAAGCCCTGGACTACGCGCTGGAGTTTGCCCGCGCGTACCAGGCTGAGGTGTACCTGCTGACTGTTGTGGACGAGCGCTATATGACCTATATGTCCTTAACCGCGGAAGACAAAAACTCTTCCGCCAGTCTCGAGGATAAAATGGTGGCCCACATGAACCGGGAGCTGGACTCTATTATCGCCAGCAAAAAGGCTGGCAACGTGAAAATAATTAAAAAAATTTTGACAGGCCATCCATCGGAGGAGATTATCCGGTTTTCTGATGATATCAATGCGGATCTCATCATCCTGGGCACACATGGGCATAGCGGCGTTAGCCGAATGTTGATTGGCAGCGTGGCTGAACGGGTAGTTCGTCGGGCAAAGAGACCAGTGTTGGTCGTACGCCGCGATGAACATGAGTTTGTCGCTGACTAAGCGATGACAGGTAGCTGGAATTGCTGGCCGGCTACCTGCGCCTGCGAAGTGAATATTTTCGAGGTTACCGAACATAATAGAAATTCAAAAATCATTCCTAAGGTATACTGAGCACAATGTGCTTTTCAGTATAAAACAAAAGAAAGGGTCATGCAGCAATGCTTGCCTTTACCATCAACCTGAGCAAAGCTGACCAGCTCCGCTGTGAAAAGGTTCTCCAGATCTGGGAGAGCCAGAGTGTGATTCAACATACTATCTTATCCATTCCCCTGGCTTCCAAAAGTGAGCTGCACGATTACCAGGGCGCAGATCTGATTTTTCTCTCTGCGGAAACCATTCCCGCTCTGGCGGATGCCCTACCAGTAGACCTGAAAGAGGCTCTGCATACGCGGTTTCTTGTGGCGGTATTTCGAAAATTTGAAAGCTATCCGCACAAAGAGACTCTGCTGCAATGCAACATCGACGCCATGCTATACTCGCCCCTTGATGCTGGTGATCTCCATCTGGTCTTGAAACAGTTCCAGAGGTATCAGAGGCTTCACCCCCAATGGCCGCTCTTTCGCATCAAAACGGAAGACTCAACGCCTTTTATGCGCTCTTTAGAACCCGAACATCAGGATGTAGAGCAGAACCTGCTGCGCAGTTTTAAGCGGGTTCATTATGCCAGAGACTATCTTAGAGAGATAAACGATTCACTCGGTGTGGTGGTGATCATCGCGCGCATTCCAGATCAAAAAATTGAATACGTCAATCGCCATATCCAGACCGTTCTTGGTTACGATCCCGAGGAGTGCATCAACCAGAGCACCCGTATGTTGTTTTCCTGCGACGAGATATTTCGCAGCGCCAACCGGATCATCGAAGACGCCACGCGGAAAAAAATGGAGCGCATCTACTTTGAGAGCGAATTTCGCACAAAACATGGTAAAAAAATTATTGTGGAGGATACAGTCAGCCTGGTATATGAGGAGGATCGCCTTGTAAAACAGATCTGTGTTGTCCAGGATATCACAGAAAAGCGAAGGCTCTCTCTTGAGCGCGACCGCCTGGTAACAGCCATCGAGCAGGCAGGGGAAGCGATCGTCATAACTGACCATGAGGGCACCATCCAGTATGTCAATCCCTCCTTTTCGCGCATCACAGGCTACAGCCGCGAGGAGGTTCTCGGCAAAAATCCCCGTATATTAAAAAGCGGACTGCAGGATGAAAAATTTTATCAAAATCTGTGGCAGACAATTTTATCCGGACAGACATGGAAAGGCAACTTTACCAATCGGCGCAAGGATAGCTCAATGTACGAACAGGATGCGACCATATCACCTATTTACAACGAACGCCGCCAGCTTATCAATTTTGTAGCCGTTATGCAGGATGTCAGCGCGGAGACAGAGCTCAGGGCGCAGCTTCGCCAGTCTCAAAAGCTGGAGGCAATTGGAACGCTGGCTGGAGGCATTGCCCATGATTTTAATAATTTATTATATATCATCCTTGGTTTTTCCAACCTGATCCTGGAGACACCAGGCCTGGACCAAATTACGCTGCGTCACACCCTCGAAATCCGCAAGGCGGGGGAACGGGGCGCTGATTTGGTGCGCCAGATTCTCTCCTTTAGTCGAAAAGATCAGGACTCCCTGAAGCGGCCCATGCGCCTGCAGCCGCTTTTGCAGGAGGTGGCAAGGTTGCTGCGCGGCTCTTTCGGCGCCAGCGTTAAAATCCACCAGTACATCGATGCGGATTGCGGGCCTATTCTGGGAAACGCCAACCAGCTCTACCAGGTACTGATCAATCTGGGCAACAATGCCTTGCAAGCGCTTCCTTCTGGCACGGGCATAGTAAAAATTTCAATGCAGCAGGAGACTCTGCAAGGCAGCCGACTTTTACAGGGACAGGGCTCCATCTCTGGCCCTCACCTGGTCATCTCGTTCGAAGACAACGGCGCCGGTATACCGCCAGAAAAGCTTGGCCGGATCTTTGAACCTTATTTCACAACAAAAAAGAGCAAGGATGGAACGGGACTGGGGCTTTCAATTGTTCATAAAATTATTTCTGACCACAAAGGGCTGATCACTGTCGCCAGCAAACCAGGACAAACCATCTTTACAATCTACCTTCCCGTTTATCAAGAACCCCAGGCCGTCAAAGAGGCTGCGCCTCTTCCCGCCTCGGTGGTCACCACAGGACAACGAATTTTATTTGTGGATGATGAAAGCCAGATTACGGATCTGGTTCAAAGGATGCTGGGTAAACGAAATTTTCAGGTGCAAACCTTCAATTCACCCCTACTTGCCTGGGAAAAATTTCAACGAGATCCGGATAGTTTTGACATTCTCATTACCGATCAAAGCATGCCCGAGATGACAGGAACGGAGCTCATTGCCCGTATGCATCATCTTCGCCCTGACCTTCCCGTCCTGATCTGTACCGGTTATGGCGAAGAGCAGAGAATAACCCGTTTGCTTCCCCAACATCTCTCGAGGGTTTTGCAGAAACCGATTAATTTCACTGAGCTGGTGGATATGATACGCCAGTTGACTCGCTGAAGGTCTGCTCTTATAAAAAAATTAGGATGCCATGAGGATATACTCGAAACACTTTGGTTCTCGGGTTTTATACTGGCTAAAGGGTGCGTCG
>DYNZ01000196.1 GCA_020720805.1 Leptospira biflexa
CCAGATCGGCCACCGAAAAATCAAGTCGTTGCCGGGCTGGGTAAAATTGACCGCAGCTGAAAATCCCCATCTCCGTGCGCGAGTGCAACACCGCATTGCTGAATATCTCAAAAATGCTTTCGCGGAATTTCTTTTGCAACCCCGGCGACATAACCGGAATTTCAGAGCGTTTCATCAACTCCCGTTCGATGTAGTCGGCAAAATAGCGGTCATCCTTGACATCAAAACGCCGATAAGGAATTGTCGTCCCCCATCGGTCCGGGATCTTTTCACCGCCATAATGACTTAAAAAACCGTTTTTCGACAGGATACTTTCAACGCCGGAAGGGATATTGGTCAGCTTGACCGTGTTCAGAGCTTCGCCCAAACGATAGAGAATCGCCCCAAACGCAGCGCACATATCGGCATCAAGCCAGACGACCTCGCCCATATCAATTTCAATATCTTCAAAAAGACAGGCCTGCGTTTCCGCTGCCAGACGCACCAAGGCATTAAAACCGGGATGAAGATGCCGAATCATAGGCAAGTCCAGCTTCACATCTGCACCTCAATAATGGTTATGGTGTCGTTGCCGAAGATGTCCATCACCTTGACCGCTTCTTGCGGCTCCAGAATGGCGTGCGGGGAATCGGGGAAATCGGGATGCAGGGCCATTAACTTCCCCCCGCCAACTGATTGAATTGCAGGTGATGCGGCCAGGCAATCTTCAACATTCGCTCGGGCCGATCATGCAAACCTGCATGACGGGTCATGCGGGTTTGCTTTTTGGCAATACTGATCTGTCCGATACTGACAAAACGATAAACATAATCATTGAGAAAATCTTTCTTCTGCCAGAAGGTCTTTCCAATTTCCTGACAATACGCCATAAAACAGCGAGTACCGGCCAATTGCTGAACAATTTCTTTTGCCGAATCTCTCCTGGCTTTCATCTCAATACAGACAATAACTCTCTTCTTGCCCGAATTGGCTACCATCACAAAATCCGCTCGTTTGCACTCGCCTTTCGAGCCACAAAACACAGAATCAGGCGATGTAAACATATCCGCCTTAATGACAACAATGTCATCCGGCAATCCAAAAACAACAACACTTCCCTTGTCGTTCTGGGGTTCAACCAAGGTGACTTGGTTCTTACCGTTACAATTGACCACCCCAAGCCTGGCGTCATCCTTAATCATCTCAAGAAGAATTTCGATATCAGGCATGCTCACTCCCCTTCCCATACGATTTCTTCTTGAATCCGGTTCATGGCCTCAATAGTTGTATCAAAACTCCGTGCCTCAATGCCCAACTCCGGATCAATATCGGCAGGAGTCAGGGTTGAACAGCGCGTCTTTCGTACTCCGCCATCCAGCTTTACCATGGCTGTCTCTGCGATATAGACGCGGATTTTATCCGCCGTAATCAGTTCTCGCGATTTGTATCCTTCCCGTTCGGCAATCCGTTTCAAATGGGGCTTATCATGGTTCAACATGATAAGTGTGTTCAATTCTTTGATAATGTAATCGCTATGCGTTGTAATAAAGACTCTGACCCCTAGGTTCACCAAGCTGGCAAAGAGACGGGCGACTCGCCGCTGATTCTCCGGATGCAAATTAAGTTCGGGCTCATCAACCATAAGCAAATCTCTCGGCTTAGCGATGTGCTTCAGGTAAAAACCTATGTCCAGAAGTGAGCGCACCGCGCTGGAACTCTCGTCCATGGACAATTTAACGCTTTTGCTTTTCGGAATATAGTAAAGCTCATCGTTTTTGGTGACCCTGTATTCACCTCCAATGATATCAGCGAAATCTTCCAGAATTTCATTGTGTTGCGCTGAAATAAAACTCTCCTGTTTTGCCAGAGTTTCAAGTTGCCGAGTGAAATCTACATTCGCTTTTACCGGTAATGCGTAATCCTGATAGACTTTAAAGAGCAAGTCTAACGGATCAACGTTTTTATCCGCCTGAGTCATCTCTTCAAGCAGGCGATTACGGGCAAAATTCAGTTCCTTCCGAAAAATTGCAGCCCCAGTTCTTTCAGCGCTTGCTATAAAAGGAGTGGGAAATACTCGACCGAAAATAATCTCTTTCAAGGCATCGCCCACAACTTTTACGATCACATTTTGCGGAATTTTTGTTTTTCCTTTTTCAGCCAGTAGTGTGACAACCAATTCGCTGCTTGATTTCGTTTTCGTAATAGAAAACAATTCAGTATCAGCCGCTTTCATCCGGCGCTCGTAACTATCAACAAGCTGAATTTCCTCAAGATCAACACTTACAGAGAACTGACTGTTTTTGAATCTGTCGGACGGAGCCGCAAAAATTGTCGGTAAGCGCTTCGTATATCCGGCACATCCATTCCTTAAAATAGATTGAGCATTCCTGGCATGTTCATTGATATCAATGTGCACAACTCCTTCAGCGAGAAGCTGTGTTATTGTCTGCTGTGGAATGTCAATTGACAGGACATCCTTCCATTCGGACAGAAAGCCGAATAGGGCGTAGGTCGCGTAGGTTTTGCCGGTATTGTTCCCGCCACAAACGATGGTCATATCACCAAGGGCAAATTCGGCTTGTTTTAATGCGCCCAGGTTGTTGATCTGTATCTTCATTTGGCTGCTCC
>DYNZ01000197.1 GCA_020720805.1 Leptospira biflexa
CCCCAAAACCCCAAAACCCCAAAACCCCAAAACCCCAAAACCCCAAAACCCCTACTTTTCCGAAAGTTTTCACCCACATTGTTTTCTTCATGAGGAAAGGAATTTACTTTTGTGTTTTCCGAAATTATTGAGATCTCTTATTGAGACCTAACTTTTCTGTTATTCCAAATTTTTCTTTGCTTCTGCTGCCTCGTCATCGATAAAGCGCATGACACTCGCGTCTTGTTCAGAGCTGCTTGAGTCGTATTTCAACTTCTTTACGAGTTCAATTGGAGGACGAGGTCCTTTGCAGAGTTTTCTCTTCTTTGAAGTGCTCTGTGTAAGTAGCGAGCACTTTCCGAGCTTTGTTGATATGCTATCAGTCGATGGTTGAGTTTGAGTAGCGGGAGCTCTCTGAGGGGACTCGATCGCTGGTTCTGAGTTATTACCAGCCACAACCATAACCCCTGGATCGGGATCTTCCTTCTTGTCCTCTTCTTTCTCCCCCTCGGCTTTGAGTACCCCTTTATCCCTGGTTTTTCTTTTTTTCGAGTCTTTCTTCTCATGGTCAGGTTCGAGATGCCGAAGGAATTTCCCACCGTGGCCTATTATAATGATAATAATGGCATTACAGGCTTTTCCTCTGTATGTGGCCATAGCTTTGATAACTTCTGGATCCAGTTCAACTTGGTGTGCAGCAACTGGATCAATCTTCTTCTGCCTCGCTCTTTGACATGCATTTGCATAGTCCCAAAAAGAATGGCCAAGTATAGTGCCCATGACCTATGTCAGTGAACTACTTACATCCAAAACGAACTTACATTCACAACAAACTCGCGAGGCAATTTCAACGCCTCTTTGAGAGGCGGGAAATATTTCATCAACTCAGCATTACCCCCAAACTTTTCGAAGAGATCAGCCAGAGCTAGGTGTGCCATCTTCTCGACCGTGCATATTTTTACATCGACTGTTGCGAGGGCCTAGAAAAATGGAGAAGAAATGCTTTACTAGCTTCTTCTTATCTTTTCCCATGATTTCAGCTAGGAAGGTCTCTCGAATGGTTTTGTATGGCGGCAAGTACCGGCCCACTAAAAAAGATGGAGCAGACTCACTTACTTCCGTAACGAAGGAGATCGTATGCGAAGCGCTTTTTCCCAACAGTGACAGAAGCTTGCCCTCTGCTCATGGAGGTGACTGGGGGTGGGCGGTAGATCTGTTGTCCATCTTTCTCTTTCACGGGAGGGGGGCCCGCAGGTGGTCCTTCTTTAACTTCATCTGGTTGCTTGTCGCTCTTTGCCATTGAATTGAAAATTCGATTATATGGGAAACACTCACTTTCTATATATACAAAAATTTGGCGCTAATCGCACTGAAATGGAAAATACCAAGCCAACTTACTTTCCTCATAGAGAAAATAAGCTGGGTGAATACTTTCCGAAAACCCAGCCAAATTTTCAGCTTAAATTTTAAGCTGAGATCCAAAAAATGAAATGTACACATAGCCTTCAGAGAAGGATTCGCATGAATGTCCCTCACAAAAAAGTTGGGTACTAGCAAATGAGGTGGGGTACCCATTTGCGACCGGCCATGTTGTCTGATCCAATAAAAAGTTATACTCGATATACTTCCATTTTCCTCTGTAAATTTTTACCATTAAAAATTTCCAGCCTAAATTTGAAAGGGTGGGCGCGGGGTCCCCACAACCCCGCAAAATCCTTCTCTTTTTTATATTACTATTGATTAAATGGAACCCAGCAAGCACACCAAAGAAGCAGAAAAACGAAGAAAGAAGGCAATTGCCAAAGCAAATACAGTTGCCCGCCTTTCCTCCATGAATTCTCAAAGAAAGAGCTTGAGAATGGCTGCCGAAGAGCGGCCATTCAAATTTGGAGACAAATGTTTTGATGAAGCACACCGCCAATGGATAGAAGAAGGCGACAAAATGGAAAATTGGGTGGAGGATGATGATGGGCGACGAGATCAGCTCTTTTTTAAGCTAGCTGATCCCGACCATTGTCATCTCCGTTCCGCCCTCCGTCGCCATATTTGCCTCACCCCAGACAATAAAACCGTGATTATGTATGAGAAGACTGAGTTTCCCCCTCCTCCCTCCTATGTAGACAGAGGAGGGAGGAAATTCATGGAGGGAGAGTGGAAGGAGCACTTCCAAACTCATAGGGCTGTGCCAGTAAACAGCTCCATAGAGTTTGAGATGTGGCTCAAATTCTCTCTCTCAGGCCAGCTCCTAACCCGCTTCACGTATTCCCCGGTTAATTTTGAAAATTTCGATCCTAACTCTCACCCCCCAGCTGATATGCATAAAATCACGATCGATGATGTGGAAAAGAAAATAGAAATTCATGATGAAGCAGAAGAAATGAAAGTTCCTCAAACCAAAGAAGTTGGAGCCCTGGAAGTGGGCTCCAGAGTGGATGTGCTTCCACATAAGTATGTGGAAGAGAACGCTGCGGAATTCTTTGATTCTCGACCTCCGACACCAGAGAGAAAAGACGACGATTCCGCAAGTAAGATGATCGAAGAATGAGAAGAATGAGAAGATGAGAAATAGGGGGTTTTGGGGTTTTGGGGTTTTGGGGTTTTGGGGTTTTGGGGTTTTGGGGT
>DYNZ01000198.1 GCA_020720805.1 Leptospira biflexa
GTGGAAGAGCAACAGCTCAACCACCCCTAACCCCTCCTTATCAAGGAGGGGAATAAAGTTTCCCCCTGATTCAGGGGGGATTAGGGGGGGTAAAGGGGCGTCAAATGCAACGACGAAACAATGTGACAAAGTTGAAATAGTTACAGCAAGAGCATCATTGTTCTGGAATATTATTCTTGATGTAGTCCAGATAATGGGGCCAGACAGCCTTAATAAACATGAGCCCCGTTGTCCTGGCCTGTTCCTGGTCCGTACCGGAAACGGGAACCGAAATTCGAACAAAGCCATGCTGCTCATTGTTCTTTTGGAGCTTGTTCATTGCAGTTGCGAGTTTAAGCTGAGAACGCTCTATCATACTTTTGTTTCCTGCTTGATACCAATAAAAGATCAGCTCCTGTTTATCTCCCAGTTGCGCGACGACCTCACCATAATGGAGAATGTCATCACCGATAGTTAACTGGTGCTTGACGGGCTCGTTGATACTCCAGCCTTGGCTGGGATAACAGACCAGGGGGGAATGGGCTGCTGTTAATTTGGTAAGGCTATAATAGTGGCCAATGTACAGGGTAACATCTTTACTCCCGACGTTGCCATAGCTTGTGTACACATAATCATCAAGCTTGAGCATGCCGGTGACATCTGTTCCCAGAGTGATATCTGCACTGATCTTGTAGCCGTCAATTTCGCGCAGGAAATTCTTGAGCTCCAATCGCGCATGATTGCTGACTGTTGTCCCTGAATCCTGATAAACAAAGAAGCAGGTTACCAAAAGCAGCAGGATTACATAGATTAGTTTTTTGTCTGTCTTTTTTCCCAAAATTCAAGAATCCTTTGCAGAAAAAACAGGGCGATAAGGGCAATACCAAAGATAACCACCCCCATAAACGTATGAGCGGTGCCGGTTGTCCAGTCGACCAGGAAATAGTGATAGACTAATACCATAGACATAACCCGGATAATGTTGACCAAAAACGCGATGGGGATAGAAAAAATCGCCAGGATGATTTTGCAAGTGTTTGTAGTTAAAGTAAAATAACCCAGCAGCAGGCTGAGGGTCGCAATACTGATAATATAGCGCATGCCGCTGCAGGCACCAATTACCTCAAAGGTTTTATTCGGAAGATGAAGGACATTGCCCTCACGAAGAATCGGCACATTAAAAAGATGCATCAAAAAGCTACTCAACTGTGACACCTTAAGCTGCAATGGTACCGTAATCTTAGCATAAAACTGATTGGGGATCGGAATCAGCATTATGACCAGCAAAAGGGGGAAGGCAAGTTTTAGGAGCGAATTTAAATCGAGAAAATAAAGAAGCACCGCAAGCATCGAAATAACCATGAACAGATTAATGGCCGAAAGAAAATGAAATTTGCTGGCGACCAAGTAACACAAGGTTGAAAAGGTCAGGATAACCATGGCCACAATCTGTTGCCAATTGCTCTGTTGTTTTTGCAGCTCCTTGCGTTTAAGCCAAACTATATATCCGATAATTGGGACCGTTAAAAAGGCATGAGAATACTCTTCCAGTTCTGACCATTGGTTAAAGAGAATCTGCCAAGATGGAAAGTAGGCAACAGCAAATAACCCGAAAACAAGGCCGGGCAATATAAGAGATTTACGATCTTGCATTGATCTTTGACTTAGTAGGATTTTAGGTGGGACTCAGACAAACCAGAATTGATAATCTCGCAATAAAAATGCCGGTTACCATGTTGTCATTTCAATCAGAGGGAGAAATCTTCGTGGTACCCTGTGGCAAAAAAGAAAGATTTGCCGTTACCGATCGAAATGATAGACTTTTTTAACTTTTAGCAAGACCTTTAAAATTTACAGATAAGAAAGACTTCACCATAAGTACTCAATTCTACTTTGTCACATTATGGAAGAGCAACAGCTCAACCACCCCTAACCCCTCCTTATCAAGGAGGGGAATAAAGTTTCCCCCCTGATTCAAGGGGGATTAAGGGGGGGGGTAAAGGGGCGTCAAATGCAACGGCGAAACAATGTGGCAAAGTAGAATTAAGAAAGACGGTTTTAAATTTATAGTGGATAGTGAAGTCTTTTTCAAGAGTATTAACAGGTTCTCAAAATCAAACTCTGGCCATTTTTTCAAAAGGCAAGGCTCTTTGCAAAAATTTTCCACATTGGGCAATAACGACCGGACCACATATATTGGATGTTCAAAATAGGTTCCCCGCAAGTTGTCTGGAGAGAATCGCAATAGGCGGCAAATCACGAACCGTGCTGACATCCAATGAAGCCACCTGGAGTACGCGATCTTCGGTCATGCTTGGCTCTCCAACTCAACCGCCGTCAATTATTTCAAAAAAAAGAAACGGCACCTGAATGCGACGCATGGGAACGAGAAACGAGAGAACTTGAGGGCAACCGCTGAGCCATTTTATTTGCCCTTGATGATCAGATCAGGTGAGTTTTTCATCTCGGACTCGTGTGCCGTGAATCATGGACGGTAGGAGCCCGCCCCTGCGGGCGACCGACAAACACCGGCCTATCTTAAAGTTAATGACATTGACTGCATTGGCTTCAGAAGATCTTAATATCCAGGAAAGCAGACATGCTTTCGAAG
>DYNZ01000199.1 GCA_020720805.1 Leptospira biflexa
ACTTTCTCGTTGCACAAATTATGTTCCTTCATCTTTTCCCTGACGGTGTCAATATCAATTTCGGCGAAAACTTCAGCCAGGTTTTTTTTGTCTCCGATAATTATCTTTCTGTAGTTGTCGTTTTTTAGATTTCTCACCAGGGGCGTGTCATCAATCATCGCCTGGATAGTGCGTCCTGTCGAGTCAACACCGGTTTTCCTTTTGTTGTCACGGGTGAAGTCTCTGAACATCCTCTCCATGAGATTGTTTGTTCTCTGAGGCTGAATCTTTTTTTCCACTCCGGCGGTTTTCACGGTGATAGGATCGGCAAAGAGCTGCTTCCTGTATTTGTCAATCTGTTTCAGAAAAGCCGCTCCCTTCCTTTCTTTCAGGAATTCGGGATTTTTTCCCAGTTCCACACGGAATTCGTCAACTGAAGCCTCAATGGTTTTAATGTCCACAGGTTCTCCCCCGTCATTCAACCCGCCGCCTCCATTTTCCGGTGCGACCCGCATCGCATTTCTCAGCGCATCGAAAACCTGAATTGCGTCTCCCATTTTGCTCATCGCGTTTTTCAACTCCCTGTCTTCCGTGATTTCACCCAGCAGCACTTTTAAACGCCGACGTATTTTAACGGCAGGTATTTTTGTTTTTCCCCCGGCATCCTTTATCATATCAAGGATTTTAAGAGCGCTTCCGACCCGTGAAACCAAATCGAAGTGCGGCCGGTCAAAGGGAAATCCATACCCGTCGCTCTGGTTTTTCCAGTCAAGCATCCATTCGATAATCGTATAAAGATGTATTGTCGCCTCGGTATTGTCATCCAGGTTGATTTTACGATTGCGGCTTCTTGCCTCATAAAATTTATCTATCCCTTTCTGGCCACCCTCGAAGAGGAGCTTCAGCTCTTTTGAGAAATCCCGCAATTTTACAAGAAAACCGAAATGCCGCGACCTTTTCCTTATGATATCATAATTATCTTCGAGCAGATCTTTGCCGATGTCCCGTAAAAAGTGGAAATGGCAGATCAGTATCCTTATTTTCGGAAATACCGTTTCGACTGCCGTCATAATTCCTTTTCCCATGTCCTGCACTACCGCGAGCGGAGTGCCAAATTGCTTCTTGATTTTCTTCAAAAAAGGAATCACATGACCGCTGTGTTCCGATTGTATTTTTGCATTGCCAAGTACAAAGTCGGAAACACTGTCAATCCCGCTTATGAGACGTGCCCCACCCTTGTCTCCGAGGGCGTCAATGTGAAGAATATAACCGCCGTTTGAATCCATCACTTCGACAATCCCCGTATTGTTGCGTTCATGGGCAATCGCCAGATATATGATGAATTTCCTGGCAAGATATTCAACTTCGCTCACGCTTGCCGGAACATTCCGTTTCCGGAGATCCGCCTGAATCTCCGCCGCCTGCCGATGCCCGAAAAACATGGATTCACCTATATGAATCATAACATCATAACCGTAAACACAACCGGGCGGAACAATTTCAAGCAGTTCCGCTGAATGATATATCCTCCCGCAGACACCGCATTTTACGATTTTTTCCTGGGCGATGAATCCGCCTATATGCATCGTGTAAACAGTCTTTTCACGCGTTTTCAGCTGTTTCGGAGAGCGCCCGCAGCACTGTCCGGCCTCCAGGCCGGCATCGAATAAGATATCAGGCTTGCCTCCGAACAGAAAAGATGGCGACAGATTGTTCTTGTTCCTGTCCAGGAGTTCCCTCAAAAGTCTGACGCGGGAGAACGCCGAACTGCCGTCGTCAGGGACGTTCCGGGAAAAGAATTCAGCGACGAGAGATGATACGGATGCATTCCCACGCTGAGGCCGCGGCACCAGCCTGGGAAGCGGAATGTCCGGTCTTTTTATCCGTTCCGCGAGTGCGGACACATAGAGGGAATCAAACTGCGCACGGCATTTTTCAGCTTCCTTCATCCGGCTGGAGCGCTGTCGTCCGCATATATTTTCATCTGCCGAAAAATAGACAAAATGCCCGTCTGTTTTCTCTCTTTTTATTTCATCATGATCTTTGAAATGATTGAGGAATGACCGCGGATCAAGGTGAAGAAGTTTTCCGATTTCACAGGAAGTCAGTCCGCTCTCGGCGTTGGCCACCACATGGACTAGGGTCTGGGCGAGATTGCCGTATCTGGAAAAACAGATCCCTTCAAACTGCCAGATGCCGCCGTTCTGTCCGTTAAATACCGGGACATCCGGCAAAGCATAATATGCCCCGTTCTTGTTGTAACTCCTCAGCGCCCCTTTCTTTTTGAGGTGGCGATGGGTGTTTCTCTCGCTTATGCCGAACAGGAGCGACAGCTGTTTTATCGTCATGACCTTGGCGCTGCGGAATTCGGAATAGATTTTGTCCATATTTTTCATTTCAACCTCGCTTATCTTAGTATATGTTATACGTGTCTAATTATCATATACTAAGATACTAAAAGACAAAAAATCAACCCGTAAATGCAAAAAAAACGAAAAAAAAGACAGAAACAGCCAATTTCAGGTTGTTTTTGTCATGTGGTAGAATATCGTAAGTAACAAGAATACAGAATGTTACGATAAATCTAACTGAATTTTGTTTTCATAG
>DYNZ01000200.1 GCA_020720805.1 Leptospira biflexa
CGAAGCAGCCCAACCGGTCACTTGTACTGAGCTTGTCGAAGTAAATCTTGTGCTGTGGTTCGACATCTCGACAAGCTCAATGCATCGCAGGCTCACCATGCAAGTTGATCGAAGCATCGATGCTTATTGGTATACTTCTACTCTGTCAGGAAAAACCATGATCATGATAAAGCAGATTCTGAAAATTGCTGTAGCGCTTTTATTTGTACTCTGTTTGGCGATTGCCGGACATGGCACGGATCGGGTTCTCACCAAAGTCCGAGTGCCCGTGGGCATGGTCTCGCGTTTTATTCATGGTGAGAATCTTGCTTATATCCAGATCACAGCACAGAGGTCCGTGTGGCAGGGTCGAAAATTATTTGTGGAGAACCTGGCCGGCAGGGTAATCGCCCAGGTCACATTACGCGACGATGTTGATCCGAACGAAAGAAACCAGATCGGCGTGATAACCTTTCTGGATGATCCTGAGGTTGGATCTCAGCCCATTCGCATGGGATATACCATCATTGTGCAGCAGGAGAAAATAACCTGGTATCCTCAACCAGAGAGGCGCAAAGAGCCGTTTGTCAAAACCGAACTTGTGCAGAATTACTCTTCCCGAAAAATCTTGCCAGTGGATCGCCGCGAGATGGTTCTTATTCCTCGCGGTAAATTTGTGATGGGCAGTAATTTGCGCTTTGAAAATGAATTTCCAGAACGGATCGTTTATGTGAATGATTTCTATATCGATAAATTTGAGGTCAGCAATCAGGAGTTTCTGCAATTTTTGCGGGAAGTGCAGGACAGTACCCTGATGTATTATCAGAAAAAAATTGGCTCACCTGAATTTTCCCGGCTTCCCTTTGCCGAGGCAAGTTATACCCAGGCACGATCCTATTGCCGCTGGGCAGGTAAGCGGCTTCCTACGGAGGAGCAATGGGAAAAAGCTGCCAGAGGGTTTGGACTGCGTAAGGAAAAAAGCGCAGATGGTAGATTTCATTTTGTTAAAGAGCCAAAGCTTTATCCCTGGGGAGATGAATATCGTTCTGGGATGTGCAACGGCAACCTGAAATCCGGTACAACCATCGCTGTTGATGCCATGCCGCAGGGGCAATCTCCTTTCGGTGTTTTTCACATGGTTGGTAATGTGATGGAGTGGACTCGCTCCTGGTATCTTCCCTACCCGGAAAGCCATGCCCTGGATCGGGATTTTGGAAAAATATTTCGAGTACTTCGGGGTGGAGATTATAGCTCGAAGGTGCTTGATCTGACAGCTACGCGCAGGCGCAGCGGCGGTTATCCCTCGCTGGCCAGAGACCATCGTGGTGGAATTCGGTGTGTTTATGAGGTGATCCATGGGCGCGAAGAGGGGCCGTAAGCCGATGTTGAGGAAATGAGTAATTAATTTTTTCTGTATTAAAGCGTTAGAAAATGAAGATTTACCGCATTGAAAGAGAACAGCGTTTAGGTTTAGGACTCCAGCAAGCTTGGGATTTTTTTTTAGATCCGCGAAACCTCATGAAGATTACGCCGGACTTTCTTGGCTTTGAAATTATCAATGAGGAGCAGCTACCTCCTGCCATGTATGCTGGGTTGATCATCGAATACCGGGTGCGACCGCTATTGGCCATTGCGATGCAATGGATTACAGAAATTACCCATGCTAGAGAGCCATTTTTTTTTGTAGATGAACAGCGCTTTGGTCCTTATGCGTTTTGGCATCATGAGCACTTTTTTCAGAAAGAGGGAAGATTTGTGCTTATGCGGGATGTAGTCTCTTACGCACTGCCATTTGGACTTTTGGGAGATCTGGCGCACCAGCTCTATGTTCGCAATAGCCTTGACAAAATTTTTTCCTACAGGCAGCAGATTTTAAATACCATGTTTCCCATAAATTGGCAAAAAAAGAGGTAGGTATCCCATGAGCATTGACTTGCCTGCGATAAAGCCAATCTCTGCTATGTAGAGAAGGGGAGAGCAAAGAGTGAAGCAGATGCTATTGCGATGGGCCAGACCCAAAATCATTATTGTGCTATTTGCCATTGTAGTGTTATTTAATGTGGCCATTTTTCCAATGCTGCTACCAACAGGTGCGATTATTCTCGATGTGAGGTTTAGCTACTCGGTTGAAGAGGTAAGGAAACTTTTTGAAACATTGCGATGGGAAGGTATGGTTAGGTATCTTCTTTCTGTCTCGATAGCGGATATGATCTATCCTATGTTTTACGGTCTTTTTTTGCTTTTGAGTATTCTGGCGCTGGTTAAAAAATATTTTCACGATAAAAGCCGTCTGTTCTATTTAGGCTGGCTTCCGCTGCTGCTGGTAGTGGCGGACATCTCGGAAAATGTTGCTATTCTGTTGATGATGCAGGGTTATCCTGATCTATCGTTTGATCTTGTTAAATGGGGATCTTTTTTTATGTCGCTGAAATGGACACTTGTTGGAATCAATCTAACCGTTCTGGCTGCTCTCCCCTTGTTGGTGCGGTTTCCCGCCTTGCGCGGAAGAGAATAATAAACTGGAAACACTTTGGTTCTCGGGTTTTATACTAGCTAAAGGGTGCGTCGACATCGCTGGCATTGCCTTGCGATATCCGAAAACCA